>SLHB01000215.1 GCA_007136375.1 Candidatus Hydrogenedentota bacterium | reverse complement strand
TTTTACCTGGACCGGGCCGTGTTTGCCCAGCGCATCGTGGCCGAGGTGCTGCGGCGCGGCGAGGGCTACGGCGGAAACGGCGGCGGCCGGGGCGTCACGGCGCTGGTGGAACACACCTCCATCAACCCCAACGCCAGCCCCCACGTGGGCCGGGCGCGGAACGCCATGATCGGCGACGCCCTCGTACGGCTCTTGCGCTTCGAGGAATACGAGGTCGAGGTCCATTATTACGTGAACGACATGGGCCGCCAAATCGCCCTCCTGGTCCTCGCGTGCGGCGAGCCGGAACGGTTGACCTTCGACGAAATGCTGCAACAATACGTGGACGCCAACGAACGGGCCAAGAATGATCCGGAATTCGCCGCCCAGGGCTACGAACTGCTCGCCAAGATGGAAGAGGGCGACCCCGAAACCAAGGCGCGCTTCGACCGGGTCACCAGCGTGTGCCTGGCGGGCCAACTGGCCGTGTTGGCCCGCCTTGGCATCGGCTACGACGTCTTCGACCGGGAATCCGCCTATGTGCGGGACCCGCGGCTCCAAGGGGTGCTGGACGCGTTGCGCGCTAAGGGCGGCCTTTTCACCGACGAAGACGAACGCCTCGTCGCGGATCTGTCGAAGATAGGCCATACGCAGGACGAAGGCCGCTATCTCGTCCTGATGCGCGCCAACGGCAGCTCCATGTACGCCTACCGCGATCTCGCCTACACCATCGACAAAGCCGGGCGCGGCGCGGCCCTCAACCTCATCGTCCTTGGCGAGGACCACAAACTCTACGCCCAGCAGCTCGGCCTCATTTTGGAAGCCGCGGGCTATCCGCCTCCCGAGCCGGTATACTATGCGTACATCCTGTTACGTGAAGGCAAAATGTCAACCCGCGAAGGCAACGTCGTCCTGTTGAGCGACTTGCTGGACGAAGCCGTCGCCCGCGCCGGACAAAAGGTCGAGGAGCAGTGGCCGGACTTTCCAGCGGAAGAACGGCGCGCCATGGCCGAGAAAGTGGCCGCCGCGGCGGTGCGCTTCGCCATCCTCCGCGTGAACCCTCAGAAGAACGTCATTTTCGACCTCGAACAGAGCCTCTCCTTCAACGGCGACACCGGCCCCTACGTCCAGTATAGCTGCGCCCGGATCGCCTCCATCCTGCGCAAGCACGGCGAACCCCTCCCCGCCGAACCTTCGGCGGACTTTCCCACCGATTCCGACGCGGAATGGGCCCTCATCACCAAGCTGGCGGACTTTCCCGCCACGGTCGAAACGGCCGCCCGCAACCGGAACACGGCCCCCGTGGCGCAATTCGCCTTGGAGACAGCCCGCCTCTTCACTACCTTTTACCACGAATGCCCCGTCCTCAACGCGCCAACGCCCGCCGTGCGCGACGCCCGGCTCCATCTCTGCCAGGCGGCGCTACAGACCCTCAAGAACGCCCTGGGCATCTTGGGCCTTGAAGCCATGGAACGAATGTGATTCGCCGGGGATTCTAGAAAGACAAGCCGGTTTTTGCCGCTGATTACACTAGTCATAGCGGCAAAACTACATCAAAAACACTGGACTTGGACGCGCCAAACTGATACAATACGGAGCTATAGCCACACCTGTTTGCGGATTCTGACCAGATATTGACCGGAGCGGAAGGAGCAGGCGATTGGCAGGCAAGCTACGGCTCCGGGTGGACGCGGGCAACCACGGGCGCAGCCATTGCCCCGTAAGCGTACTGTTGCCCGGCGCATACCGCGGGTGCAAGGCCGCCGTACTGCGGAACGCGGCCGATGGAGCGCGGATCCCCTGTCAAATGAGCTGGACGCCGCGCGGCATGATGGCGGTGTGGCTGGTGGACGGCCTGCGCGCGGGCGAAACCCGGGAAATGACCCTGGAGCCCGCGAGCGAGGTGGAGGATCCCCCGGTTGTCGAGGTGGATAACCACACCGGCGAGCACCGGGCGGACATCTCGATCCGCGGCGCGGCGTTCACGTCATATCACTATGGCAAGAACTGGGTGCGGCCGTTCCTGCATCCCCTTGTGGGGCCCCATGGCGGCCACATGACGCGAGATTGGCCCATCGTGGCTGGATCGGAAGGCGCGGAAGGCGATCACCCCCACCACAAGTCCCTGTGGGTCGCTCACGGCGCTTGCAACAAGGTCAATCATTGGAACGAGAAGCCCAACCATGGATGGCAGCGGCACCGGAGCTTCACCAGGGTGTTTTCGGGCGCGGTGTTTGGCCATCTCGCCGCAAAGAATGACTGGTGCGCGCCCTCGGGCCGCAAGCAGTTCGAAGAAATCCGGGAGATGTGCTTTTACGCCTTCCCCGGCGGCGAGCGGCTCTTTGATATCGCCATCACGTTCCGCATGACCGAGGGACGGGTGGTCTTTCACGACACGAAGGAAGCTGGCCTCATCGCCCTGCGGGCCGCCCCCAGCATGGAGGCGCGCGCGGGCGGCCGCATCGAGAACAGCTACGGCGGCGTGGACGAGGCCGAAACGTGGGGTAAGGCGGCCCACTGGTGCGACTACAGCGGCCCCGTCAACGGCAAGACCGTTGGAGCCGCCATCTTCGACCACGAAGAGAACCCGCGCTATCCCACGACGTGGCACGTACGCGAATACGGCCTAATGGCGGCGAATTGCTTTGGCGTGAAGAGCTTTAACCCTCAAGCCAAGCAGCGCGGCGACATGACATTTGAAAAAGGGAGCAAGACAACGTGGCGTTACCGAGTGTTCATCCATAAAGGCGATGCTTCAAAAGGCAAGGTGAAGGCGCGCTTTCTGGACTTTGCCGCGCCGCCTCAAGTTACCTTGGAGTAAGCACGACTGTTTCGGCCCCCGAGCCGGCGAGTTGAAAGGCGAACCATGAGCGAAGCGAAGACAGCGGAGAAACGCACGTCATCCACGGGCAGCCGGACCAAGCGGAGCGCTAAGGGTCAGCGCGCCGCTTCGGGAAACGGCGCGACCGAGCAGAGCACGCGCACGGCCAAGAAGACCAAGGCCCACAGCACCGCCACGGCGCCTCCAAACACTTGGGCCGCCAGCGTCGGCGCGGCGTCGAGCAAGGGCAGAAGCCTGCCCCGCGAATTCCTCATGGAGATGGCCAGCCGGATCCGTGAAGCCGTCGCCCCCATGGTCATGGGCGCGAAGGGCCGCGAGATCGTCGGCGCCGCTTCGAGCGGCGACGCCACGTTCAAGCTCGACAAGGTGGCGGAAAAGGCGCTACTCAACTTTCTGAAGGAATCCCGCGCCCCCGTAGCCTACTATTCCGAGGACGCCGGATACACCACCTTCACCAGCGGCCCGCCCCAGTACCTCTTGGTCGTGGATCCTGTGGACGGCACCCGCGCCGCGAAGAGCGGCTTCGAGAGCTGCGTCATCAGCATCGCCGCCACCCGCGTCATCGAGCGGCCCCGCATCGGC
This sequence comes from Candidatus Hydrogenedentota bacterium, assembly GCA_007136375.1. Taxonomy (GTDB): domain Bacteria; phylum Hydrogenedentota; class Hydrogenedentia; order Hydrogenedentales; family SLHB01; genus SLHB01. The sequence continues at coordinate 2,772 of SLHB01000215.1, read as the reverse complement.
GACGTGGACAACGCCTGCGTCATGGAAATCGTACGCGACCGCAGCTTCTACGCCGAACGGGGCAAGGGCGCGCGCATCTACAACGGGACCGGCCACTTCCACAAGCCCAAGCCGTCCACCAATAACGACCTGGAGATGGTGAGCTGGGCCATGACCGTGCCGGCGCGGCCCGCCGAACTTATCTTTCCCACGGCCGCGAAGCTCATCGACCTTACGAGCCTCAAAGGCGGCTTCTTCGCTTGCAACAGCACGTCCTTCAGCCTCACTCGTTTGTTGACGAATCAGCTCGACGCCTGCGTCGACTTCGCCAACCGGTTCCTCCGCGACATTCCCGGCGCCGTCCAGGACCAGTTCATTAACGCGGGCCGGGGCATCACCCTGGGCATCGCGCCCTACGACATCGCCGCAAGCCTGCTCGTCGCTCAAGAGGCGGGATGCGCCGTGACCGACGCCTACGGGAACTCCTTCGACAACGTCATGCTGCTCGACAGCTCGGAGGGCAACCACCTCTCCATGATCGCCGCGGCGAATCCGGCGTTGCATGAGAAGCTCCTGAGCTTTTTCTCGAAACGCATTGGTCAATACGAACAGCTTCTGAAGCGCCGCGCCGAGCTCGCGGCTAAGTAAGGGCGACGCGGGCCGGGAGAAACATCCCGGTTTCGCCGCGGGAGCGCTGGCTGCCCAAAGCGCGCCTTATTCCAGTTTGCATGAACCACTCCGCGCCCGGCCTTGCGCCGGGCGTTTGCCCTTGAAGGGCGGCAATAGAACCGGGGAAACGGCGGGCCCGCAACCGGCGCGGCCCCCACGTCCTCCACGCACACACATATAGCTTCCCGGCGCGGCGGCCGCCGCTTGCTCGGATTGAGGCCTTCCATGGGGTTTTGTCCATGACCGACCATTTGATCGCGGCGTTTCGCGAAACCGTCGAAGAGCGGGACGGGCACCAGTTCCGCATCCCTCCGGAAAAGATGGGGACCATCGTCATTTTCGGCGCGACGGGCGACCTCGCGGGCCGCAAGCTCATACCCGCCATCTATAACCTCTGGCGCGCGGGCCTGCTCCCCGACAAGGCCAACGTCGTTGGCGTCGCCCGCCGGGAGAAATCCCACGACACATACCGCCAGGACATGTGTGAAGCCCTAAAGACGCACTCCAGGACCGGTCACGGCGACGACGACGCGTGCTTGCCCTTCGTCTCCAACTTTTTCTACTACCAAAACAACTTCGCCGAGGAGCCCGACCTCCGCGGGTTGGCGGAATACCTCCACGAGTTGGAGGAAGAACGGGGCATGCCCCACAACCGGCTGTTCTACTTGTCCACCGGTCCGGAGTTCTTCGCCCCCATCATCCAGAAGCTCGGCGCGGCGGGACTTGTCAACCGGGGCGGCGGCGCCGGCTGGAGCCGCGTCGTCATCGAGAAGCCCTTCGGCCATGATCTCGACTCCGCTGTGGCGCTGAACGCGTCCATCGGCGAGGTGCTCGGCGAGGATCAGATCTTCCGCATCGACCACTACCTGGGCAAGGAAACGGTCCAGAACATCTTCGCCTTCCGCTTCGGCAACGCCATCTTCGAGCCCCTCTTCAATCAGAAATACGTGGATCACGTCCAAATCACGGTGGCCGAAACCCTCGGCGTGGAGGGAAGGGGCGACTTCTACGACGCGACGGGCGCGTTGCGCGACGTGGTGCAGAACCACGCCCTCCAGCTCATGTGCTTGGTGGCCATGGAGCCGCCGGCCGAATTCGGCGGCGACGACATCCGTGGCGAGAAGGTGAAAGTCCTCCGCTCCGTGCCGCTGCCGGACCGGGACACGATCGCGGACACAGTGGTGCGCGGCCAATACACGGAAGGCGGCGGCGAGCTCGGCTACCTGTCCGAGGAAGGCGTGGACCCCAACTCCCACACGGAAACCTATGTCGCCCTGCGCCTCACCATCGACAACTGGCGCTGGGCAGGGGTGCCCTTCTTCATCCGCACGGGCAAGCGCCTCAAGAAGCGGGGCACGGAAATCGCCATCCAGTTCAAGCAGCCCCCCACCCACTACTTCAAGAAGCTGGGCCTGCGCATGCCTGAGGCGAACGTCCTGGTCTTCCGCATCCAACCGGACGAGGCGATCTCGCTGAGCTTTAACGCGAAACCGCCGGGAATGGACTTCCAAATCGAACCGGTCAACATGGATTTCCGCTACGGCCACGCCTTCCAGAAGGACATGCCCGACGCCTACGAACGCCTCCTCCTCGACGCCCTGCGCGGCGACTCGACCCTCTTCACCAGGGCCGACGAAATCGAGGCGGCGTGGCGGCTTGTCTCGGCGATTCACGAAGCCTGGAAGCACGCGCCGGCGCCGGAATTGTACCGCCCCGGAAGTTGGGGCCCGAACGCCGCCGAACGGCTCTTCCATGGCTGCGAGGGGCGGTGGCGCGCACTGGAGGACGCATGACCCAGGGAATCGTACACAGCAGCCCGGAGCCCGCACGCGCCTTGGCCAATCGCCTCGCCGCGATCCTCCAAGAGGGCCAACGCCGCTACGTCGCCGTATCCGGCGGCTCCACGCCCAAGGCCTTGTTTGAACTGCTTGCGACGGAGTGGCGGGACCACCTGCCCTGGGACAAGCTGACCCTCTTCCAGGTCGACGAACGCTGCGTCCCGCCAGACCATGCCGACTCGAATTGGCGCGTCCTAAAGGAAACGCTGCTGGATCCCATCCCCGCCATCACCGCCCACCGCATGGAGGCGGAAACGGAGGACGGCGACGCACGTTATCAGGCCCT
>SLHB01000515.1 GCA_007136375.1 Candidatus Hydrogenedentota bacterium | reverse complement strand
TCGGGACGAAGAGGGTTGAGGGAAGTCCAAGCCCGCCAAGGATCGGGAAAGCCACTTCATAGTTGTCCAAGTAGCCGTCGTCAAAAGTCAATACGACCGTCCCCGCCGGTATGTCGCCGCCGCTCTCGATCCGGCCCAGGAGGTCCGCGAGAGAGATGACATTACGTCTCGCCGCCAAGAACTCCATCTGGGCGCGAAAGACTTTCGGAGCTAGACGGTTCTGCGGGTCTATCCACCCAGCGCAGTCATCGGGCGCCACGCTGTGGTACATCAAGATGATGGCGCCGCTCAACTCCTTGGTTCGCGCGTACCAGTCGCCGACGTGTGTGCGGCCAAGAATCCCCTGGAGTTTCTCAAGCGCCTTTCGTTTCAACGGCTTACGCGTGGCGTAACTACGTTGACTCATTGTATATCAGCCGTTTGCCCCGGCTTGGCCGCGCCGGGCCCCGGACGCTAGCCGGCGTCATCGGGGCGGGGCTCCGCGGGGGCGGTGGCGTCGGCGGATTCGGTCACTTCTTCTTCCTTCTCCGCGGCGAGGGCGCGGGCGACGGCGCTAACCGTGGCGCCTTCGTTGGGGGAAATGATTTTCACGCCTTGGGTATTCCGCCCGATGGTCCGGATGTCTCTTACGGCGGTGCGCATCACGGTGCCGTCGGTGGTTACGACGACAATCTCGTCCTTATCGTCGACGGTGAGCATGGAGACGACGTCGCCGTTTCGTTTCGTGGTCCGCATGTTGATAATGCCCGTTCCGCCCCGGTGTTGGAGGCGGTACTCGCCCACTTTGGTGCGCTTGCCGAAGCCTTTCTCGGAGACGCTGAGCACGGTCCATTCGTCGTCGGCGATGGACATGCCGATAACGCCGTCGTCATCGCCCAGGCGGATGCCGATCACGCCGCGGGCGGCGCGGCCCATGGTGCGCACGTCTTTCTCTGGGAAACGGATGGCCATGCCCTTCGCCGTGGCGATGAGGATGTTGTCCTCGCCGGAGGTGAGCTTGGCGTCGATGAGTTCATCGTTGTCCGCGAGGTCGATGGCGATGATCCCCGTGGCGCGGGGATTGCTAAAGGCCTTCAACTGTGTCTTCTTCACGATGCCGCCGGAGGTCACCATAAAGATCATCCGGTCCTCTTCCTTCAGGTTGGAGACCGGCAGGAAGGCGGTGACCTGTTCGCCATCGCTCAACTCGAGTACGTTGATGATGGCGCGTCCACGGGCGGTCCGGCTGGCCTTTGGCAGTTCGTGAACCTTGCGCCAGTACACCCGTCCCTTGTTGCTGAAGAATAGCATGTACTGGTGGGCGCTCGCGATGAACAGGTCGCTGACGAAATCCTCGTCCTTGGTGTCCATACCGGCGATGCCACGGCCGCCTCGGCGTTGTTGCCGGTAGGTGCTGACGGGCACGCGCTTGATGTACCCTTTGTTGGAGACCGTCACCACCATGTTCTCATCGGCAATCAAGTCTTCAACATTGAACTCGTGGGCTTCGTGAAGGATCTCCGTCCGGCGTTCGTCGCCGTACTTCTCCGTTATTTCCAGGATCTCGCGGCGAACTTCGGCCAGAATGGTGCGTTCGCTGGAGAGAATATGCCGGAACCGTTCGATTTCTTGAAGGAGTCCCCGGTATTCGTCGTCCAGCTTTTCCCGCTCCAAGCCCGTCAAACGCTGCAAGCGCATGGCGAGGATCGCGTTGGCCTGGCGTTCACTCAAGCCGAACCGATCCATCAGGTTGGTCCGCGCCGTGTCGGTGTCGGCGGACCCGCGGATGATCTTGATGACCTCGTCGATGTTGTCGAGGGCGATGCGGAGGCCTTCGAGGATATGGGCGCGCGCCTCTGCCTCGGCGAGGTCGTATTCAGTCCGCCGGCGCACGATCTCGGCCCGATGCTGAACGTAGTAGAACAGCATCTCGGCGAGGGACAAGACGCGGGGCACGTTGTTGACGAGAGCGAGCATGAGGATGCTGAAGGTGTCTTGCAGTTGCGTGTGTTTGTACAGCTGGTTCAGGATGACCTGGGGCTCATCGCCCTTGCGCACTTCGATGACGATGCGCATGCCTTCGCGGTCGGACTCGTCCCGCAAGTCCGTGATGCCTTCGACGCTCTTCGAGCGCACCAGCTCGGCGATGTTCTCGATGAGGCGCTGCTTGTTGACCTGGTAGGGGATCTCGTTGATGATGATGCTATCCCGGCCGGTCTTCTTATCGTGTTCGACCACCGCCCGCGCGCGCACGGTGACGCGGCCGCGCCCCGTCTTGTAGGCCTTCGCGAGGCCTTCTGATCCATAGATGATGGCGCCCGTCGGGAAATCGGGGCCCTTCACATGCTGGAGCAGATCGCTGGTGGAGGCTTCCGGATTGTCGATGAGATGCACAACGGCCCCGCAGATTTCCGTGAGATTGTGGGGCGGGCAGCTCGTCGCCATGCCGACGGCGATGCCGTAGGAACCGTTGACCAATAGATTGGGGATGGCGGACGGCAGGACACTGGGCTCGCTATTCGTCCCGTCGTAAGTGTCGTGCATGTTGACGGTTTCTTTGTCGATGTCCGCCAGCATTTCCGCCGCGATCGGCGCCATCCGCGCCTCGGTGTACCGCATGGCCGCCGGGCTGTCGCCGTCGATGGACCCGAAGTTGCCCTGGCCGTCCACGAGGGGGTAGCGCATGTTCCAGGGCTGCGCCATACGCACGAGCGAGTCGTAGATGGCGGAATCGCCATGGGGATGATACTTACCCATGGTCTCGCCAACCACGGCCGCGGATTTGCGGTAGGGCCGGTTGGAGCGCAGGCCCATCTCGTGCATGGTGTATAGAATACGGCGATGCACGGGCTTCAGGCCGTCGCGCACATCGGGCAGGGCGCGGCTCACGATAACGCTCATGGAATAGTCCATGAACGATGTCTTGAGCTCCTGCTCGATATTGATAGGTACGATGCGTTCTTTTGGGGTGTCCATGGGGTGTCCGCGGTTCCCTTAGCGCCAGCCGGGCGCTAGATGTCCAGGTTGCGCACGTCCAGCGCGTGCTTTTCGATGAACTGCCGGCGCGGCTCGACGAGGTCACCCATGAGCGTGACGAACATGTCGTCGGCGGCCGCTTCGTCGTCGGCGTTCACCTGCAAGACCGTGCGTGTGTCCGGGTTCATCGTGGTTTCGTGAAGCTGCTCGGCGTTCATCTCGCCCAGGCCCTTGTAGCGCTGAATGTTGAGCCCTTCGTAGGCGGTCTTCAGCAAGAAGTCCCGTAGCTCCAGGAGATTCTCCGACTCGAACTCCGTCTTACCGTTCGCGGTGACTACCGTGTAGGGCGGCTTGCCCGCGGCTGAGATGGGTTCGGCGTGCTCAAAAAGGACGTTGAATTCGTGGCTTTTCAGGAAGGCCAGATCAATTTGATCTTTCCTGCGCACGGCCTTCTTCTTGACTTGAGGGTCAGCCGCCTCGAGTTCCAGAAGCTCGCCTTGGATTGCTAAAGTGTTGACGACGTCGGCGCCGGGACCGAGAAGCTCGTCGATCTCCGCCTGGGTGATGAGGGTCGGGTCGTCGCGTTTTTCGTCGCTGAGCTGAAGGGCCCGGCGCACGGCCTCCGGGGAGACGCCGTATACGCGTTCCAGGCGCGAGAACATGCGCCGGCGCTCAAGGGCGGCTTGGATAGCCCGCTGCAACACTTTCGAGCCGATCTTTTCTTGCTCCTCGCCGCCGTTTTGGGAGAACACGTTCGCGCGCTCCAACACGTTTTCGAAAAGGAAACGATCCTTCTCCTCCTCCGTGATGAGGTACGTGGTCTTCTTCCCCTTGGTGATTTTGTATAAGGGGGGCTGGGCGATGTACACATGTCCTTCCCGAATGAGGTCGGGCATTTGCCGGAAAAAGAACGTGAGCAAGAGGGTGCGGATATGCGCCCCGTCCACGTCCGCGTCCGTCATGATGATGATCTTGTGGTAGCGGAGGTTTTCGAGTTTGAAGTCGTCCTTGCCAAAACCCGCGCCCAACGCCGTGATGATCGAACGGATTTCCGTGTTGTTCAACATCTTGTCCGGGCGGGATTTCTCCACGTTGAGAATCTTTCCCCGGAGAGGCAACACGGCTTGGTTCTTACGGTCCCGGCCTTGCTTAGCCGAGCCGCCGGCGCTATCGCCCTCAACGATGTACAGTTCGCAAAGCCGCGGATCCTTCTCCGCGCAATCGGCCAGCTTGCCGGGAAGGGCGAAGCTGTCCAATGCGCCCTTGCGCCGGGTCAGGTCGCGGGCCTTCCGCGCCGCCTCCCGCGCCCGCGCCGCTTCCATCGTCTTGCTCAGGATGCGGTTGGCGACGGTGGGGTTTTCTTCGAAGTAGGTGGTCAGCCCTTCATAGACCAACGAGTTGACGATGCCCTGGACATTGCTGTTGCCCAGTTTCATCTTGGTCTGACCTTCGAACTGAGGGTCGGGAACCCGAACGGAAATGATCGCCGTCATGCCTTCGCGGCAATCGTCGCCGGACACACCCGATTCGGCCTTTTTCCCGCCGTTCTTTCGGGCGTAATCATTAATAGCCTTGGTGAGACCCGCCTTAAAACCGCTGAGATGAGTGCCGCCCTCGTAGGTGTGGATGTTGTTTGCAAAGGTCGACAAGGTTTCAGTATACGAAGAGGTATACTGAACGGCGATCTCGCACTGTATACCGTCCTTCTCGCTGACGAGATGAATCGGCTTCCGGTGAAGGGTGTCCCGGTTACGGTTCAGATAGCTAACGAACTCGCCGATTCCGCCCTTGTACTGGAGGACAATGGCCTCATCCTCCGTACGCTCATCCTCGAAAATGAACTTCACCTCTTTATTCAAGAAGGCCAATTCGCGGAGGCGGGTGACGAGAGTGTCGCTGATGTATGTTGTCTCCTCGAAAATTTCGGGATCCGGGCGGAACGTGACCCTAGTCCCCGTGGACTTGACGGCGCCACGTTTCTCGAGGGGCCGGTCGACCTTGCCCTGCCTAAAGGACATGAAGTAGCGGTAACCGTCGCGCTTGACCTCGACTTCGCACCACTCGGACAGGGCGTTGACGCAGGAGATGCCGACGCCGTGCAAGCCGCCGGAAACCTTGTAGCTGTTGTCGTCGAACTTACCGCCCGCGTGGAGCATGGTCATGACGATTTCCAAGGCCGTCTTATTGCGGTGCTTGGGATGCTTGTCCACGGGAATGCCGCGGCCGTCGTCGGCGACCGTCACGCTGTTGTCGATATGGACGGTTACAAGAATCTTGCTGCAGTATCCAGCAAGGGCCTCGTCAATGCTGTTGTCGACCGCCTCGAAAACGAGATGGTGCAGTCCCCGCGTGCCGGTGTCGCCAATGTACATGGCCGGCCGGCGGCGCACTGCCGTGAGACCCTCAAGGACTTGAATCGAACCCGCGTTGTAAGTGCTTTGGGTCATGGAGGTTACCTCGGTTGCGCAAGCGGTTTGAAAGGAGACGCGCTAAACTCCATGCCATTGTAGCAAAGCAGACGCGGAAAAACAAACGTAACAAGTCGGCTGGATCGCCGGATAAGAACGCCGTTGAGGGGAGCGGCGGCCCGCGAACAGCGCCTTCCAGGCGGCCTCGCACGCCCGCAAGACACTGGCGATACCCCTTCGCAAGATGGATGAGGGCCACTGCTTCCTCCCCGGCGCATGAGGCCACGTAAAGGCACCATCCAGCCTCGAGCCGCTTAAGCGCCTGCTGGAGGAAATAACGTTGTGTCGTCTCCAGTTCCCCCGTAGCTGAAGGCCCTCACGTGGCTGCAGAACGGAGGTGAGTTTCTCGCCGGCCGGGACGTTCAAGGGGCTTGACGCCGCTCCTCTTTCGGATCGCCGTGGGAGCGTCAGACGGAGGACAAGGGGCGGGCTCCTCTCCTGGACCTAATCCCTGCGTTGCGCTCCGGCTTCACCTCGGTCATACTCAGCCCAACACTTCGCGATTCAGAAGGCTCGGGGCTGTACGGAGGGACAACCATGGTGTCCATTCACCTTCCCGTATTTCTGTTACTCACGGTGTTGGGGCTTGCACCGGGAGTGGCGTTGGCAGCGTGGCTACTCCACTCACAAACGCCAGACGACTGGCAGGCACAAGCCGCCGCCTTGAACAGCGCTGGCGCGCCGCCCCTTCGCTTAGCCGCCGCCTTCGTTCTGCATCACACACCATGGCTCACCCTTACGGGAGCAGCCGCCTTT
>SLHB01000095.1 GCA_007136375.1 Candidatus Hydrogenedentota bacterium | reverse complement strand
GTTTCCTGTACGAGCGCCCCGCGCGGACGAGCTTGGAGACGGGCATGCGCAAGCTCACGGTGGCCGAACACATCAGTCTCGACGGCGTCATCCAAGCGCCCGGCGGGCCCGGCGAAGATCCCAGCGACGAATTTCCTTTCGGCGGCTGGATATGGCCCTACCAGGACGAGGCCGCCGGCCAAGCCTTGCAGGAGTTGTTCGCCCAGCCCTTTGAGCTGCTCTTGGGGCGCCGCACCTACGACCTGTGGGCGGCGTATTGGCCCCATGTGCCCGCCGACTCCGCCAGCCGCGCCATCGCTGACTTGTTGAACGGTACGGCCAAGCACGTGGCCACCCATCGGCCCGATTCCCTTGATTGGCGGAACAGTCACGCCTTGGCGGGCGATCTTGCCGGCGCGGTGCGCGCCCTCAAGGAGCGGGACGGCGCCGATCTGTTGATCTGGGGCAGCGGCGACACGGCGCGGCAACTGCTCGCGGCCGGCCTGGTGGACGAGTTCTGGCTCATGATCTATCCCGTCATCCTTGGGCGCGGCAAACGCTTATTCGGCGCCAACGCGCAACCCTCGGCCTTCACTCTGGCGCACGGAGCCAGCACGCCCAGCGGCGTGCTGCTTACCCGCTACACGCACGGCGGCGAGGTGCGGACCGGGACGTTGGGCGAGGCGGGGTAGAAGAGGCCCGGCAAGGGCGGGGAGGCAGGGGCATGGCGATCAAGCGAATGGACAACGTGCTCATCGTGGTCGACGATCTGGAGGCCGCGAAGGCGTTCTTCGTCGAGCTTGGGATGGAGTTGGAGGGCGAGACGCCCGTCGAGGGCCGTTGGGTGGACCTTGTGGTGGGTCTTGAGAACGTTCGATGCGATATCGCGATGATGCGGACGCCGGACGGCCACGGCCGGGTTGAGCTGACCAAGTTCCACGCGCCGGCGGCGGAGCGAATTGAGCCGGAGAATGCCCCTGTGAACACGCTGGGCATACGGCGCATCATGTTCGCCGTCGACGGCCTTGACGATGTTCTCGCGCGGTTGCGCGCCCACGGCGCTGAGTTGATTGGCGAAGTGGCCCAGTATGGGGACGTGTACCGCCTCTGCTATGTCCGCGGTCCCGAGGGTGTCATCGTGGGGCTTGCCGAGCGGCTGGGAGCGGATGCTTCCGGGTAAGCCCGGGCGCCAAGGAAGCGGTTCTTGCGAGGAGAATGGACGGCGCGGTCCCGAGGCCTCGCCATAACGAGGGGGGAGCGATGCTGGCCGCTACGAAGCGCCGGTCAGGCGTGTGCGCGAACGCGATTCCGGCCGCGCGAGCCATCGTCAATCCCTGTCAGGAGGACGTAATGCGGCCCCTTCGGTATTCCATTAACGTCACGTTGGACGGGTGTTGTGATCACCTTGCGATCACCCCGTACGAAGAGATGCACCGTCACCACGCCGACAATATCGCGGAGGCCGGCGCCCTCCTTTTGGGCCGGGTGACCTACGAAATGATGGAGGCGGCGTGGCGGGAGCCGGCGCGGACGGGCGTGTGGCCTGACTGGATGGTTGATTGGATGAGACCGTTCGCCCACACGATCGACGCGGCGAAGAAGTACGTCGTGTCGAGCACCCTCGAACGGGTCGATTGGAACGCGGAACTCGTGCGCGGGGACTTGGGGAAGGCCATTCAGCGGATCAAGGAAGCGCCAGGGAAGGGACTGCTTCTGGGCGGCGTGACGCTCCCCCTGGCAGTGGCCGAGCTGGGGCTGATTGATGAGTATGAGTTCGTTGTGCATCCCAGGCTGGCGGGCCATGGGCCGACGTTGCTTGCGGGACTGTCGAAGCATGTCGACTTGGAACTCGTAAGCCGGCGGGAACTCGGCTCTGGCGCGGAGGTGATGCGGTACGCGCCGAAACGGTAGGCGCACGATTCGCGCCGCCGCGGAGCACGAACTCCGTTGGTTGCGCCGCGGCCCCGGACAGCGCTGGGCTGCCTGGGGCCGCGGATAGGGAAGGGGTGTGGCAAGCGAAGGATCAGCCGCCGTGATAGCGGTTCGCCGGCCATGCCGGCTCACCCGCTACTGCACCAGGCGCAGCAGCCGCAGGGGGCGATCTCTTCGCCGAAGTGAGCGCAGAGCCGGGCCGCTTGACACTCCTCCGCCTGAATAAGCGCCGTCACTTCTTCGAGCCGCTCCAGTTCGCGTTTCTTCCGTTGCGCCGTGCGATCATGAAGTTGCTGGCCCAGCGCTTCCACGTCGCCGGGCGCGCGCAGCCGCTGGAAGCGCTGGCGGACGCCGTTCGCCTGTACGTCCAGCATGTTTCGCTCGTCCAGATAGTTTAGGGCTGCGATGATCCGCTCCCTCGAACAATTCAACGCGGCCGCCGCCTGGTCCACGTCCAGGTGAAACCAAGTCTTGGCCTTCTGGGCGCAGCGCAGCAGGCCCGCGAGAAATTCGCGGCGCTCCCCTTCGAAACTGGCGAGAATGTCGCGGGACGAAAGGTTGGGCTTGAAGCGGTACGCGCTGTACACGGAAGATCCGCCTTCAATATAGTCGAGCAGTTCCAAGTAAGTGAGTAGTATCTGCACGGTCCCTGGCCGCATGTCATGCCGGCGGGCCAGATCGGACAAGCTCACTTCGAAGACCTCATCCAGCGCGAAGATCTCGCGCGTCAACCCCGTCACGGCCGAAGCGCTCGGCGTGTCGCGGTGGATGAAGTCTTCGAGCGTGTCCAGGTCGTCCAGGCACAAGAGGGTTTCGCAAAGGGCGGTCTCGCCGTCACGGCCCGCGCGTCCTATTTCCTGGGAATAGTTCTCCACGCTCTTTGGCAGGTTATAGTGGTAGACGTAGCGGATGTTGGGTTTGTCGATGCCCATCCCGAAAGCGATGGTCGCCGCGACGATGGCGTTATTAGACCGGAGGAACCAATCCTGGGTCTCTGCCCGCTGTTCACCGCCCAGTCCCGCATGGTAGGCGCGGGCGGGATGTCCCGCGCCCTCCAAGAATGCGGCGACGTATTCCGCGGTGCGTTGTAGCGTGACGTACACGATGGCCGGTCCCGGGGGCCGTTCGCTTAACCGTCTCAGCAACAGCGCGTCTCTTTCGGCCTCCGTCGTGGGCGAGAAGGCGAGCTTCAGGTTGGGACGGTGAAACGGCGTGCGCACGGCGTGCTCTGGCGCAATGTCAAAACCCCGGCAAATGTCGTGGAGCACTTTTGGCGTGGCGGTGGCGGTCAAGGCAAGCACGCGCTCGGCTTCCGCCGCCTTCGCGAAGCGGGCGAGCTTGAGGTAATCGGGCCGGAAGCTGTGGCCCCACTCGGAGATGCAGTGGGCTTCATCGACCGCGAACAAGGAAACGCGCAGTTGCTGGAGCAATTGACGGAACCGTTCGTTGTTGAAACGTTCCGGAGCGACATACAGCAGGCGCAGCGCCCCGGTGCGCGCCGCTTCCGCCGTATTCCGGGCCTCGCTTGCGGTGAGTGTGGAATCAAGGCGGCGCGCCGCGACGCCGCGCGCGGCGAGAGCGTCGATTTGGTCCTTCATCAAGGCAATAAGGGGGGACACGACGAGGGTGAGGCCCGGCAGGACCACGGCGGGCAATTGATAACACAGGGACTTACCGCCGCCCGTCGGGAACACGGCCGCGGCCGAGTGTCCATCGAGCAGGCTCTGAACAATTTGCCCCTGCCCTGGCTTAAATGCTTCAAAACCAAAGTGTTCACGTAATAGTGTGTTAGCATTTATATTCATGTCACGACATATCGGAAGCAACGCGAGACTGGTTTAGCGGCGTAACGGCGCCTGTTTTGGCGCCGCCGCCAAGGATAGACGTTGTCGCGGTTTGTTTCTGTTAAGCGCTGGGATTCCGGCGCCCTGAAGCGCAGACATATCTTCCAGAGAAGGCCGCAGCCCCGGACAGCGCTGGGCTGCCTGGGGCCGCGGATAGGGAAGGGGTGTGGCAAGCGAAGGATCAGCCGCCGTGATGACGGCTCACCGGCCATGGACTCTAGTACATGTCGTCCATGCCGCCGCCAGCCGGCTGCTTGTTCTTGTCGGATTCGGGCAACTCCGCGATGAGCACTTCGGTGGTCAGCAGGAGGCCGGCCACGCTCGCGGCGTTCTGCAGGGCGGTGCGCACGACCTTGGTCGGATCGATGACGCCGGCCTTGAGCAGGTCTTCGTACTCGCCTGTGTTGGCGTTGTAGCCAACGGCGCCCTTCTTGGCCTTGACGTTCTGAACGACCATCGCGCCTTCTTCGCCGGCGTTGTTGGCGAGCTGGCGCAGGGGCTCCTCAAGGGCGCGGTGCACGATCTTGGCGCCGACGAGGGCGTCGCCTTCCAAGTTCTCCTGCATGGCCGCGTCCTGGCACCGGAGCAGGGCCACGCCGCCGCCGGGTACGATGCCTTCCTCGACGGCCGCGCGGGTCGCGTGCAGGGCGTCCTCGACGCGGGCCTTCTTTTCCTTCATCTCGATCTCGGTGGCCGCGCCCACGTTGATGACCGCGACGCCGCCGGCCAGCTTCGCCAGGCGCTCTTGCAGCTTCTCCCGGTCGTAGTCCGACGTGGTTTCCTCGATCTGGCGGCGAAGGAGGTTGATCCGGCCCATGATGTCTTGGCTGGAGCCCGCGCCCTCGACGATGGTGGTGCTGTCCTTGTTGATGACAACGCGCTTGGCCCGGCCAAGTTCGGCGAGGGTCAGGTTGTCCATGGACATGCCCAGGTCTTCCGTGATGGCCTTGCCGCCGGTGAGGACCGCGATGTCTTCAAGCATGGACTTGCGGCGGTCGCCGAAGCCGGGGGCCTTCACGGCGCAGGCCTGGAAGGTGCCGCGAATCTTGTTCACCACGAGGGTGGCCAGGGCTTCGCCTTCGATGTCTTCCGCCACGATGAGCAAGGGCTTGCCGCTCTTGGCGACTTGCTCCAGCAAGGGCAGGAGATCCTTCAGGGACGAGATCTTCTTCTCGCGGATGAGAATATAGGCGTCTTCGAGGACGGCCTCCATGTTCTCTTGGTCCGTGACGAAGTAGGGGGAGAGGTAGCCTTTGTCGAACTGCATGCCCTCGACCACTTCCAGGGTCGTCTCGATGCCCTTGGCTTCCTCGACGGTGATGGTGCCGTCGTTGCCGACCTTGTTCATGGCGTCGGCGATGATCTGGCCGATCTCATCGTCGCTGTTGGCGGAAATGGCCGCCACGTGGCGAATGATCTCGTTGTCGTCCTTGACCTGCTTGCTCAGCTTGGCCAAGGCTTCGACGACCGCGTTCACGGACTGGTCGATGCCCCGCTTCAGCGCCATGGGGCTGGCGCCGGCGGTTACGTTGCGCAGGCCTTCCCGGAAGATGGCCTCCGCCAGCACCGTGGCGGTCGTGGTGCCGTCGCCGGCCACGTCCGACGTCTTGGACGCCACTTCCTTGACCATCTGGGCGCCCATGTTCTCGTATTTGTCTTCGAGCTCGATTTCCTTGGCGACGGTGACGCCGTCCTTGGTCACCGTGGGCGAGCCCCACTTCTTATCCAAGACGACGTTCCGGCCCTTGGGGCCCAGGGTCGCCTTCACGGCGCGGGAAAGCTTGGTGATGCCGGACAGTACTCCCCGGCGCGCGTCTTCACCGAATTCAAGTTGTTTGGCGCTCATGTGCTACTTACCTCCAATCCCGTATAAGGGTTATTCAATCACCGCAAGAACATCATCTTCACGGAGAATCAGGTGCTCGTCGCCGTCGATCTTCACTTCCGTGCCGGCGTACTTGCCCATCAACACGCGGTCGCCCTTCTTCACTTCCATGCTCACGCGGTTGCCCTGCTCGTCGACGCGGCCGGGGCCGACCTCGACAACCTTCGCCTCCTGGGGCTTTTCCTTGGCGGTGTCGGGAATGATGATACCGCCGCGGACGGTTTCGCTGGGTTCCTCCCGCTTCACCAGGATGCGGTCTGCGAGGGGTCGCACTTTCATAGCAAATTCTCCCTTCTCTTAAACTGTGTGGCTCCTTGGTTCCCTTTTGGGTGAGAGTCTGGCCGCGCCTTTTGGTGGGGTTTAGCGGGTTTGCCACGTGGGCGTCGTCCTGGCGCCAATTTGGCGCGGATTCATGAAGCCCGTTGTGGTTCCCATTTGTGGCGTTCGGCCAGATACGCCTATAGGAAGCAAGTCCTGTGCCAAGCCGGGTTAATGGGGGCTAAAAGCTTTTGTGTAAAGCACTTACGCGATCGTGTTCCGGGG
>SLHB01000077.1 GCA_007136375.1 Candidatus Hydrogenedentota bacterium | reverse complement strand
GGTGCGGATGCTCTCGGGGGCGCCGGACGGTTCGGTGGACCTGGACGAGCTGAGGCGACTCGTCGACGGAGCTCGCCTGCTGGTGGTGAACGCTGTGTCGAACGTCCTGGGGACGCGCCTTCCCCTGGAGGAGAAGCGGCGGCCGGCGCGGCGGCGGGAGGCGGAGCCGCCTCCGCAAGCGGCGATGGCGCCAAGGCGGCGCAACCCGCCCAGGCCGGTGGAGACGAAAGCGCGGCGAGCGGAGAGACATGGGTCATGCCCGCGGCGCAGCGGCTGCTCCGGGAGCACGGCCTCCGGCCTAGCGACGTCCAGGGCACCGGGCCGGGCGGACGCGTGCTCAAGGAAGACGTCGAGCGCCACGTGGAGGCGATGAAGAGTGCCGGCGCGCAACGGCCCGCGGCGGCGCAGGACGCGGACACGGCGCCCGCCGCCCAGGGACAGCCGGGCCGGCAGGAAGAAGCCATCCCCATGAGCCCCATGCGGCGGCGCATCGCCGAGCGGCTCGTGGAGGCGCAGCAGACGGCGGCGCTGCTCACCACGTACAACGAGTGCGACATGTCCGGCGTGATGGCGCTCCGGAAGCAGTATCAGGAAGAGTTTCAGAAGAAATACGAGGTCAAACTCGGTTTCATGTCCTTCTTCGTGAAGGCGTGCATTGAAGGGTTGAAGGAATTTCCCGCCCTCAACGCGGAGATACGCGGCTCCGACATCATCTATCACAACTACTACGACATTGGCATCGCCATTGGCGGCGGCAAGGGCCTCGTCGTGCCCGTCATCCGCAACGCCGAGCGGCTCAGCTTCGCGGAGATCGAAGTGACCATCAACGACTTCGCCAGCCGCGCCCAAAAGAACAAGATCGCCCTGGAAGAGTTGCAAGGCGGCACCTTCAGCATCAGTAACGGCGGCGTCTATGGCAGCATGATGTCCATGCCTATTGTGAATCCGCCCCAGAGCGGCATCCTCGGCATGCACGCCATTCAGGATCGGCCGGTGGCGCGGGACGGCGAGGTGGTCATCCGCCCGATGATGTATCTGGCCCTCACCTACGACCACCGCATCGTCGATGGCCGCGAAGCCGTCACGTTCCTGCGCCGCATCAAGGAGTGCGTCGAGAATCCCACGCGGATCCTCCTGGAAGTCTAGGCCGGAGGGACCGCCTAGAAACGTCCCAGGGCGGCGTTGATGACCCGCTGTACGTCGGTGGCGTTCGTCATGCCGTCGCCCGTGACGTCGGCGTCTTCCGCGTCTATCCCATCGGGCAAGGCCCGTCCCAGGGCGGCGTTGATGACTAGCTGAACGTCGAGGGCGTCGACAACGCCATCGCTGTTGATGTCCTCGGCGCGCCGGAGCAAGGCGACGAGGGCGTAGGCGCCCGGCTCATCGGCGCCGACCTCGGCGTAATCCCCTTCATCCCGGATTTGGGGCCGCGTGTCCATGACGGCAAGCCGCGCGGGATCCGGCGCCGCCGGACCGTAGTCCGCGTCAAGCCACGCCTCCATATGCCCGCCGCGCAAGAGCGCCTCCGCCACACCACCGGACCAAGGGAAGGCGATCCCCACGGACGCGTCCTCGGCGCGCTCCCACGTCCGCACATCACCGTCCGCGCTGGATTCTAGAAGGATTTGCACGTCGACGGCAGGGCTCTCCAGCGCCATACCGTCGGGCGGCGCCACGCCGTCATCGAAGAGGGCGCGCGGCTTCGCCGCAGAGCGCACGAACAGGAACGCGTTCGCCGTGTCCGGCGGCAACGCCTCCACGGGCGCGTGGATGATCACGCCCTCCGGGGTTTCGTACGTAAGGGCTTGAAGCGCGCCGCTCGCGTCCCGCTCGAACAAGCCCGCCGCCGTGTGTACGCCCGGCCGGTTGTCCGGAATGGGCCGGAGCGTCCCCCGGGGCCAATCCTGGCCCGCGGAGAAGGGGGTGTCCATTACCGTGAACGTGACGCCGCTTTCGTGAATCGCGCCCGAGGCGGCGTCCACAAGGGTCACGGGATGCGCGCCGGGCGGCAAAGCAGGCGTGATGAATTCCGCATGCCGGACGTCCTTGCTTAGCTCCTCCAGCGGAAACGCCGGCTCTCCGCCAATGAGCAGTTGCGCCGTGGGCGTGAGGCCGTCGGCGCTTGCCGTGACCGACGCGCCGCCCGCCGCGAAGCCTTCCCGAGGCCTTAGATCGTGGAGCATCAGCGGCGCCATGGCCACGCTTCCCACCGTGACGCCGCCTACCCGAAGTTGCGCCCGGGGACCGCTGATGTCCCGGTCGATGGCGTAGTAACGCCAGCGCAGTTGCACGTAGGGGTGGTTGTCCACGGCGGGGGGCAAGGGCGTGGGGCCAAAGGATTGAGCGTGGCCCGCCTGAGGGTGGCGATAGTATTCCACCGGGACGCCGCCGGCGCCGCGCACGTCCCGCCATGGGCCTTCGGCGCCCACGCGGTACTGCAAGCGAATCGCGTAGTGCCGGTTGTTGGGCAGAACCGTGCCGCCCGTCCATGAGACTACGACGCCGGTCCGTCCCCGGGTGTCCAGGGCCAACTCCGCGCTGCCCAAATACCCGCCACCATCCTCCTGCGGATTGCTCGTGTTAATGAAGGCGAAGCCGTCCGCGCCTTCGCCGGTGACGCGGCTGCGGCTCGTCCGGTCGTATTCGAGGGTCCAGGCCTCCTCCATCGGATCGCCCAGGCCGGGGTCGGACGTGGAGGTCTGGCGGAACACCATATTGGGCGGATAGGTCCCCGCCTCCGCGCCGGGGGGCCATTCCGTAAACACATAGGGCCCATCGGAGAGACGGTGCGGACGGGGCTCAATATCCCCGCCGTACGCCTCCTCCGGCGCGAAGACGGGCCGCAATACGCCGCCGTCCGGGCCAAGGGTCACATGGGCGACGGCTTCGCTGACGCCTGTCAGTCCCCGCCAACCGGCGAAGCGGTAGCCCGGCGCGGGGATGGCCTCGACCCGGATGGGCACGCCTTGGAAGTACTCGCCCACCCAGGGAAAGTCGCCCGCGGCCAGCTCCGTCTTATGCACGCGCACGGTCCCGCCCTGAGGCCGGGACGGTATGACGCGCAACTCCGCGGCCCCGTCTAGGCCGAAGAAGTCGACGATGTGTTCCCGCACAACGCCGGGCCGGTGCTCGGCGAAATGGCGCATGATGTCGATGAATATTTCCCACGTCTCGCGGCCGCCCGAAGGATGCCTCCAGCGGGCGTGGTGTTCGTCGATTTCAAGCTCTAGCCGGGCCTTCATTTCGTCGATGCGCTCCAGGATCCGCCCGGACTCAAAGGCCGTGTTCAACAGGCCGGCGAAACGGTTGATGAAACGCGTGCGGAACTCCTCGTTGGCGAGAAGGCTCCGGAAGGGCTCCAGGGCCCAATCAGGAACGTGAAAGGGGCCTTCCTCCTCGCCGGCGGCGTAGGCGAGCGTGTTGTGCCAAGGGGCGTCGTAGGCGTCGATGTAGCCGAAGCCGTGGTCGAGATCGACAACGAGCCAGCGCCACCGGCCGTCGTGGCCGCGGGGCGCGCCGGGCGCGTATTCGCCGGTCCGGAGCCGCCAGAAATCGCTGTTGTTCTGAGGCCAATCCGTATTCCGCACGAATATGTGGGCGATTTGGTAATCGATGAAGTTGTCCACATCCATCAAGGTCTCTACGTGCGCGAAGGCCTCCGGATCCGTCATGTCCGCGCTTTGAATAAAGCCAAGCATCGCCTGATAGTGCTCGGTGTCGCCTTCCTTTACATCAAGACTTGACCAATCGTGGGCCAGCAGATCGAGATTCTCCGGATCGACGCCGTAGGTCCCAGCGATATAGTGCTTATCGTACCGTTCCCGGACATTTTGAATACCCCAGTACTCGCCGTTAATGAAGACGATGGCGGGCCGGAAGGCTTGCGTGTCCGTTTCGGAATAATCCGCGATAAGCGTTTGGGCTAGACCGTCGCGGAACATCGTTTGTGTCGCGTCGTTGCCCGAGGCGCGCAAGATGAACCGGCGGAAACGGTTCCGGTCCTGATCCGGGAAGAGGCGGTGCTCAAAGTGGGTATTTGTGTAGCCGGCACGGGCGTACAAGCGCAGCGCCTTCTGCGCGAACCGGCGGGTCATGCCGCCGTGTACGCGCAGGCCCGCGTCCTGCGCCAAGGCGACGGCGCCGTCCTCCTCGAACATGGTCAGATGGACCGGCCGCTCCCATTCACGGCCGCGCTGGCTGTAGTTCCCGTGGTTGCGCCATTGTTCGTCGGGATAGTCGTCCGCGTAGTGGGCGCCCGGCACGAGTATGCCCCGCTCGAAGCTGAATAGGTTGTCTGGATCCGTCACGAGCGAGAACACGGGAAAGGAGTAACGATCCTCGACGCCCTCGCCGTTGAAGTACACGGCGGTGGCTGTGTAGCTCGGGATATGGCCGTCGCGGAAGGCCGCCGCGCGGACGACGTTGGCCTTGAAAACCTCATCCTCGGGCTCGCGCCAAGGCATGAACCCCTGTCCATCGGGCGTCGTGGGAATCCTTGAGTATACGTTCCGGTCCCCGTCGCGGTTGGTCAGGGTGATGGGGCTCTCGTACACGGGCGATGCTTCCGTGGGCTCGGACCCGTCGAGGGTGTAGCGGATGATCGCGTCCGCCTCCGCCGTGATGGCCAGGTCGATGGGGTTCTCATAGAAGCCAGGATCGTGAGAGAAACGGGGCGCTTCCAACAGCCCTACGTGGCCATCGCTGGTGTTCGCCGCGCCGGGCGTCGGCTCGGCGAAATAGACCCACTCAGCCGCCGCGTCCGGCTTGCGTCCATAGCTAACATCCCGGGGGATCGGCGTGGGCGGCAGTTCGTCGACCCGGACGCCGTTGGGATCGGTCAGCAGGACCTCCTCGCCTTCCCGGTCAATGCTGAAGTTCGTGTGCAGCACCAGCGTTTGGTCCGTGGGGTTTGAGAAAGAGGTCTCTTGTTCAATTTCCTCCCAAGGCGTGACCCGGTCCTTGCCGGACGCAAAGACGAGGAGATAGCCGCCGGGCGCTACTTCAATTCCCGGAAAAACCCAACGGAATGGCCTCTCATAGTCGTCGGAAAGGCCAAAACCTTCCAGATCCAGGACGGAATCGCCGGCGTTGTATAGTTCAATCCACTCCTCGTGGTCTCCGTCCTCGTCCGCGAGGGTGGCGCCGTTGGAGGCCATGACCTCATTGATCACCAGGCCTCCCGCCGCCGCGGCGCTTGGGGCTGCGAACAGACAGGCGAAGGCGGTCAGGCATGAGACGGCGTATTTCATTCGAAAGGGCGCTCCCCGGGTTACTGCTCCGGCGCGCCGCGGATTTCCGCGGAACACAACGCGTAAAGACGCACATTTGGCTCCTTACAGGATACAGCCACGGGGCCGAAAAAGGCGAACTGGGGCCGCGCCCCCGGGTTGCCTTAATCGCCGGATAAGAACGTCACTGGCGGAGCGACGGCCCTCGCATGCCGGACAGGCGCCGGCCATACCTGTTCACTCGATGGGTAAAGGTCACGGTTCCTTCCCCAGCGCGAGCAGGAGACTGGACAACGATGTCCGGTCAAGCTTATCCGGCGATTTGGGGTTGGGCCGGGGGCGCGGCGTGGGGTATGATTGGGCCATGAACACGCCTGTAGAAGTGCTCGACGCCACGCTGCGCGACGGGTCCTACATCATCGACTTTCAGTTCACGGCGGAAGACACGGCCCTCATCTGCTCCGGTTTGGAAAGCGCCGGCATCCGCCTTATCGAGATAGGCCATGGTCTCGGCCTGGGCGCCGCCCGGGCGGGCAAAGGCGACCAGGCCGCGACGGACGAAGCGTATCTCCGCGCCGCCCGGGACGTACTCCGGGAAGCCCAATTCGGCGCGTTCTTCATCCCCGGCGTCGGCGCCGCCGACGACCTGCGTATGGCGGCGGACCATGGCATGCACTTTGTGCGCATCGGCACGAACATCACCGAACTCCACGAAGCCGCGCCCTTCGTTGAGCTTGCGAAAGGACTCGGCTTCACCGTCTCCTGCAATCTCATGAAGAGCTACGCTGTCCCCGCCGAGACTTTTGCCGCCCGCGCCCGGGAAGCGGAAGGCTACGGGGCCGACATCGTCTGCCTCGTGGACTCCGCCGGCGGCATGCTCCCCGAGGACGTGCGCGCCTACTCGGAGGCGGCCCTGGCCCAATGCGGCGCGCGCCTAGGCTTTCATGGTCACGACAACCTGCGCATGGCCAT
>SLHB01000477.1 GCA_007136375.1 Candidatus Hydrogenedentota bacterium | reverse complement strand
TTGCGGGCCTACCGCATCCGCAGCGCCAACCATCAGAGCCGCCGGGGCCGGTTGGACACGCTGAACGAGCAGTTGGCCGACCTGGACGGGCGGCTGGAGGAAGAGCGGCAAGCCTTGGAGGGCGCGGAGGCGGCGTTGAACGCGCTCCTGGCGGAGTTGGGGGTGGACTCTGTCGAGGCTTGCCGGGAGCGGACCGAACAGGCCGGCGCATGGCGCGAGGCCCGGGATGCGCAGGAGCGTCTGGAGCAGGAGCTGGCGCGCCTCCTGAACGGCGAAAGCCTGGAGAGCCTGGCGGAGCGGGCGGCGCAAGCGGAGCCGCCCGCCGAGTTGCCCGCCGAATCCGCGCAGGAGCTGCGGGACCGCCGCGCCCAGGTGGCGGCGGAAATCGAGGCGAAGCGGCAAGAAGCCTACACGCTCCAGTTGGCGCTGGCCGAGCAAACCGCCGGAACCCGGACGCTCAACGAGATCGAGGAAGACCGCGCCGCCGCCGCCCGCCGTGTGGACGCGTTGGAGGCGGAGATGGAGGCCGCGAGCTACGCCGCGTCGCTCATCGAGGAAGTCGCCCGGGATCGGCACGCCCGCATCGCGCCCCAACTGGCCCGGCGCGCCAGCGAGCGTCTCGGCGCCATCACCGGCGGCGTCTACAACGAGCTGCTGATCAGCCGCGACCTTCGCGTGTCCGTGCGCATTCCCCAGACGGACCAGCTCAACACGGGCGCGGAGAATTGGCTGAGCAAGGGGACGGTGGACCAGATCTACTTCGCCCTGCGTCTCGCCATGATCGAGACCTTGAGCGACAGCGGCGAGCGCATCCCCATGCTCCTGGACGACCCTTTCGCGAACTATGACGACCAGCGGCTAAACCACGCCATGGAGCTGCTCACGCGCCTCGGCGAGGGCTCCCAGGTCATCCTCTTCACCTGCCGCGACGACGTGGTCGAAGCCGGCGAGTCCTTCGGCGTCTCCGTGATGCGTCTGTAAGGGACCTTGCCCACTCCCCCGTTTCAGCTTCAAGGCCAGTTTGCTATCATGGGCCGCACATCAATCAATGTTGGCGAAAGTGGAAACGAGGCGCGTGGGAGGACAGCGTGATGCGGATCTGGACACGGATGGCGGCGGCGGTTTTGGTGGCGGCAATGGGAGCGCCGTGGACGGCAAGGGCCGGGGAGCACGCCGATCCATGGCCCATGGCCATGCAGGCCTACACCTTCCGGAACAGCACCCTCTTCGAAGCCATCGACATGACGGCCGAGATGGGGCTCAAATACATCGAGGCCTATCCCGGCCAGCAACTCCGCCCGGACAGCGACACTCCCTTTGACCATCACATCGGCCCGGAAGACCGCCAGGCGTTGAAGGCGCGGCTGTACGACGCCGGCGTGCGCTTGGTGTCGTACGGCGTGGTGGGCTTGGGGCCCGGCCAGGTTCCCTTCACGGAGGACGAGGACTACGCCCGGACCGTCTTCGATTTCGCCGCCGACATGGGCGTGGATATGATGTCCGCCTATCCCGAGCCTGAAAGCCTGGATCTCCTCGAAGCGCTCGTGGAGGAATACGGCATCCCCGTGGCCATTCACAACTCCGGGCCCGTGTCCCATTACTCCCACACCGAGGACACGTTGGCGTTCCTGGACGGGCGGCATCCTGGCGTCGGCGCGTGCGTCGACACGGGGATCCGGATTCAGGTTGACGAGGCGCCCCATGAGAGCATTCGCGCCCTCGGCGATCGCGTGCTCTCCGTCCATCTGAAGGACTGGGAATTCGGCGGCGATGAAACCGTCGTGGGCGAAGGGGACATGGATCTGGCGGAAACCGCGTTGGCCCTGCGGGACGTGGGCTTTGACGGCCCGATCATGGTGGAGTTGGAACTGGATCCGGAGGATCCCATGCCCGGCGCCGCTCAGGGACTGGCGAACTGGCGCGCGGCCGTGGCCGAGGCGTTGGAATAGGCCCGCCCCGGGCGCTCCATTGTTCTCAACGGCGTGGGCGGCGGACGGGCGCGACCGAAACAGACGGACTTAATACACACGGCCGGAGCGGACGGCGTTACCAGGGGAGGCTAGCAGGGATGCGCACACTTTCACGGCGGGACTTCATGCGTTCGGCGGCGGCGCTGACTGTGGCGGGCGCGATGGCGCCCCACGGCGCAGCCCGGAGCGCCCAAGGCGACAGCGGGGCCATCCGGCCTTGGCCAGCGAACCCCAGGTATTGGGAATACGGCGGCGAGCCCGTGCTCCTGCTCGGCGGCACGGTCCAGGACAACCTGTTCCAGATTCCCGAACTGGAAGAACACCTCGACCTCCTGGCTTCCGTGGGCGGCAACTACATCCGGAACACCATGAGCGCCCGCGACGAAGGCAACGTCTGGCCCTTCGCCGGCGAGGACGGCCAGTACGATCTGGAGGCATGGAACGAGGCGTACTGGACCCGGTTCGCGGACATGCTCCGGTGGACCCACGAGCGGGACATCTTCGTCCAGATCGAGCTTTGGGACCTCTGGGACCATTTTGACGTGTGGGAACGGAACCCTTGGAACCCGGCGAACAACAGCACGTACTCCGTCGACGACACGACCCTCGCGACGGCCTACGACCCGCCGGGTTACAGCGGCGGCGAGACCTTTGGCGAGCCCCACGGTTTTTTCCTGACCGTGCCCGCCCTGAATAACGACGAGACCGTCCTGCGCCATCAGCGACGGTTCGTGGACAGGGTCCTGGAGCACGCCTTTGAGTATGGCCACGTCCTCTACTGCGTCACGAACGAGATTCACACCATGTATCCGCCGGAATGGGGCTGGTACTGGGCGGAGTATGTCCGCGGCCGCGCCGAGGAAGCCGGGCGGGAGGCCCAAGTCACGGAGATGTACTGGGAGTTCGAGTTCTCCCACTCCCAGCACGTCGCGTCCTTGGACCGGCCCGATGTCTTCACCTATTTCGAGGGCTCGCAGAACAGCGCCATCAACGACGGCGAGGCCAATTGGGCCAACTTGGCCTACGCCTATCAGTATCTGGAGGACGCGCCCCGTCCCATCAACCACACGAAGATATACGGCGCCGACGGGGGCCCCGCGTGGGCGGGCGGGACCCAGGAGAGCACGGAAGCTTTCTGGCGCAACATCGTAGGCGGATCGGCCTCCAGCCGCTTTCACCGTCCGAACGCGGGCATCGGCCTGAGCGATACCGCCCAGGCCCACATCCGGGCCGTCCGGATGTTCGCCGAAGCCTTGGACATCTTCCGGTGCGTCCCCGATTTTGAGCACACGCTGCTCACGGATCGCCAGGAGAACGAGGCCTACCTCACCCGCGAGCCGGGCGAGCGCTATGGCGTGTACTTCCCCGATGGCGGCGCCGCGGGGCTGGATCTCAGCGAGGCGCCGGGCGCGTTCACATTAAGGTGGCTTGACGTGGCGGAAGGCGCCTGGCGGGATGGCGGCGCGGTTTCGGGCGGCGAGACCGTGACGCTGGAGACGCCGGGATCGGGGCACTGGGCCGCCGTGCTGCTCCGCGACGGCGACGCCGGCTAAGCTCGGCCGGCATTGGGATTGGCTTTGACCGGTTTCATTCCTGCCTGGTATAGTAAGGATTGTTGCGCAATATCGAGAGAACCAAGGCGAAACCCCCGCGAACCATTGGAAAATCCACCACGCTCATGAAACCCAAAGCCTACATACAGACCTTTGGCTGTCAGATGAACGAGCACGACAGCTACCGCATGATGGAGGTCCTCGGCGCCGAGGGATACGACCTCACCCCCGAAGTGGACGACGCCTCCCTCATCGTGCTCAACACTTGCTCCGTCCGGGAGAATCCGGAGAACAAGGTCTACAGCCAACTGGGCCGGCTGCGGCGGCTGAAGCAGCAAAACCCCGAGCTCATCATCGGCGTGGGCGGATGCGTGGCGCAGCAAGAGGGCGAGGCCATCCTCAAGCGGGAAAAGGCGGTGGACATGGTCTTCGGTCCGGACAACTTCATGCGGCTGCCGGAGATGCTCGCCCAAGTCCGCGGCGGCCAACGCGTCCTGATGACGAAGTGGCTGCCCCGGGACAAACAGGTCCAGAATTTCATCCCCGAAGAGTGGGTGGAGCGCGGCCATGTGGAGGGCTGCAAGGCGTACATCGCCATCACGAAGGGGTGCGACAACTTTTGCACCTTCTGCGTGGTGCCGTTCACGCGGGGACGGGAGGCGAGCCGCGAGCCCGAGAACATTCTCCGCGAGGCCCGCGATCTTGTGAGCCGCGGCGCCCGGGAGATCTGGCTGCTCGGGCAGAACGTGAATTCCTACCGCGTCCATGACTACGGCTTCCACGAGTTGCTGGAAGACGTGTCCAGCATTCCCGGCTTGCCGCGCATCCGGTTTACATCGCCCCATCCCAACGATTGGAACAACCGGCTCTCGGATCTCATGGCCGCCCGCGCCAACATCTGCAACCATCTGCACCTGCCCTTCCAGGCTGGCTCGGACCGGGTCCTCCACCTCATGAACCGGCAGCACACCATCGAGGAATATCTCGACAAGATCCGCTACATGCGCTCCATCAATCCCGCCATGGAGATAACAACGGACCTCATCGTCGGCTTCCCCACGGAGACGGAGGCCGAGTTCGAGACGACCCTCCGCGTGTTGGAAGAGGTGGAGTTCAGCCAGATCTTCCCCTTCAAGTATTCGCCTCGTCCGAAGACGAAGGCCGCCAAGATGGAGGATGACGTGCCCCGGCGGGTGAAGGAGGAGCGTCTCGCCCGGGTCATCGCCCTGCAAGACGCGATCAACGCCCGCCGCATCGCCCGCTCCGTGGGCGCCCTCGAAGAGGTCCTCATCGACAGCGCCAACCCCAAGCAGCGCGGCGCCATGAACGGCCGCACCGGCGGCAACCGCCCGGTCACCGTCCCCGGCGCCCACCTGGAAGTGGGGGACCTCGTGCAAGTCCGCATCACCGCTGCAAGCGGCCATTGGCTCACCGGAGAACTCGTTGAGGAAGCCGCCGCGGCTTCGTCCTGATCGCGCCAAGCTCGCAAGCTCGCGGGAACGTGTTGGACCACTCTATTGTCGAAGATGAAGAACCAATGGGTCGGATAAGTCCAAGTCCAAGCCACACCAGCAAGTACTCCGCCGGGGCCCTGGTTGTTGTTGTCTTGGCAATAGCAGTGATGGTGGCAACAGCAGAGTGGTGTTTCACTGGTAGCTGCGACAACGTGGTAAGTGTATTTGTTCTCTCGGCCACAGCCGGAGCCATCATTTGGTATGCGTTCGAAATGCGGGGGTATCGGATGGAGGAACGGGAAGGCAACCGCATTCGTTCTAAGAGCTGGTTCTATGTAGATAAGGCATGTTGGGATGGCGAAGACAAGAATAGACCTCCGAAGAGCTTAGCAATAAGAATTGTGAATTGTGGCCCTACCCCTGCCATGGAACTTGACGTCAATTACGAACTGTTTCTTCAGCACACCGACGAGTCCAGCACAATCGTTTCGAGCGGCGTTCATCATATTGGCGTGCTTCCAACGAGCAACGAGAAGTTGCGTGTATTGGTGTCCGACGTCGCACAAGAAGCATGTAGAATAGCACCGCTTCCTTCGGGAAACATTAGGGATGTACGCCTTAGCTTGGAAATCAAGGCAACGTGGAAGCAGTATGACGGAGCCAATCAGGAGTATTGGGCGAAGTTCAAGAGTCCACAAGGAAGCAAGGAGACTTGGATTCGTCAGGACGATAAATACTGAGGACGACGTGCCCCGGCGGGTGAAGGAGGAGCGTCTCGCCCGGGTCATCGCCCTGCAAGACGCGATCAACGCCCGCCGCATCGCCCGCTCCGTGGGCGCCCTCGAGGAGGTCCTCATCGACAGCGCCAACCCCAAGCAGCGCGGCGCCATGAACGGCCGCACCGGCGGCAACCGCCCCGTCACCGTCCCCGGCGCCCACCTGGAAGTGGGAGATCTCGTGCAAGTCCGCATCACCGCTGCAAGCGGCCACTGGCTCACCGGAGAATTCGTTGAGGAGGCCGCCGCGGCGCGCTAAGGAGCGCCGCTATTCGCCCGCGGGTCCCGTCGGCGCGCCTACTTCGGCATCCGCTTCCGCTGCTTCCAACTCCGAGACGCGAATGCCCGTGGGTTGGGGGGCGCGGCCCGGTGGACAGAGCACCTCGTTTCGGTACCCATCAGTGTCCCACCACCACGGCGGTTCCACGTCTTCTGGCAACGCGGGAAACTCG
>SLHB01000308.1 GCA_007136375.1 Candidatus Hydrogenedentota bacterium | reverse complement strand
CTTCGTGGAGCGCGATGTAGGCGCCGGTGATGGCCGCCGTGCGCGTCCCTCCGTCGGCCTGGAGCACATCGCAGTCAAGGATAATTTGCCGCTCCCCCAGGGCCGCCAGATCGACAACGCAACGGAGGGAACGGCCGATGAGGCGGCTTATTTCTAGGGCGCGGCCCTTGAGGTTCCTGTCCCGGGGTATCCGGCTGTGGGACGAGCGGGGGAGCATGGCGTATTCCGCCGTCACCCACCCCGTGCCCGTCTCCCGGAGAAAAGGGGGCACGCCATCTTCAACGGAGGCCGTGCAGAGCACCTTTGTGTCACCGAAAGCCGCCAGCACGGCCCCCTCGGCATATTTCGAGTACGCCCGCTCAAACGAGACCGGCCGCAGGGCGTCCGCCGCCCGCTCGTCGAGCCGCACTAGCGGGAATCCCCGTCACCTTCTTCGGCGCCCTCTTCCTCGCCGCGCGTGGCGGCGACTTGCGTCTCGCTAACATCCCTATGATAGCGGGCGACAAGCCGTTCGAAGACGTCGTCTTCCCGCAGGATCTCGACGGCGCGCTTGAGCTGGACATCCTCCACAGTGTCATCGGTGACTTCGTTTCCGGTCACGCTGCCGTGGTTCTGCTCGTGACGCAAGGCGGCGTCCGACTCGTACGACTCGTACATCTGCTGGAGCAGCCGCCGCTGGTCCTCAAGGGGCAACGGGACCTCCACATCCGGACGGATGCCTTCCTCATCAATGGTGACGTCACCGGGCGTGTAGTAATGCGCGGTGGTGAGACGCAGCGCGCTTTCGGCGGGCCGCCGCAGCGGGATCACCGTCTGCACGCTGCCTTTTCCATACGTTTTCTCGCCCACCACAATGGCCCTGGACCAGTACTGCAGGGCGCCCGTCACAATCTCCGAAGAGCTCGCCGTCGATTCGTTCGTGAGCACAATGATCGGGAAGTTCTCGGGGACCACGGGTTGCCGGCTGGTGTAGAGCCGCAGGTCATCGCCCAGAACGCCGGAGCCCGGCGTCCGCCCCTTCGTGTAGGTCACCAGGGTGTCGGTCGGCAAGAAGAGCTCCGCCACTTCCTTCGAAGCGCTCAGGAGGCCGCCGGGATTCCACCGGAGATCCAGAACAAGAGAGGTCATCCCCTCTTCCTTAAGATCCTCGATGCGGTCCGCCAAATCGCTGGCCGTGTTCCCCTTGAAATCGCTCAAGCGGACGTAGCCCACGCCGCCTTCCAATACACGGGCTTCAACGATGCTTTCGATGGGAATCTTGCCGCGCTCGATCTCAAACTCTAGGATCTCGTGATCGCTTCCCTCCGCATCGACAGGGCGCAACACAGTCAGGTGCACCGTGGTGCCTTCGGGCCCGCGAATCCGCTGGGCGGCGTCGCCGAGGCCCATCCCTTGCGTCGACACTTCGTCGATTTCGACGATCATGTCGCCGGCATGAATACCCGCCGTAGCCGCGGGAGAACCGGGAATGGGCTGGAACACGGTGATATTCTGGTCATCGTCCATGCGAATGGAAACGCCGATGCCGTCGAATTGGCCTTCGGTCTCCTGGCGCATCTCCCGGAACATGTCCGCAGAAATGTAGGAGCTGTGCCGGTCGAGGGCGTTCATCATGCCCACGAGCGCCCCTTCGACGATCTCGTCGACGTTGGGATCGTCTACATAATTTTCGACGATTTCATTAAGCGCCTCGCCAATGGGCGCAATGCTCCGGTAGACGTCGACTTGGTCATCTTGGGCGAGGACGCGGCCCGCGAAGCCGTTGCTCAACACGAGCACGGCGCCGGTCAGGAACACGAGGAGCGACAGGAACTGGGATTTCGAGTTATGCATGATACCCTCCGGACGGCAAACCTGGCGGCGCGGCCTTGGACATGGCTACGCGCTCAACTCCCGGTATATGGCCTATATGCGCTCATGCTACCAGAAGACAGCCAGAATTGCGAATTAACGAAACGCGCATACCAGATAGTGCAGCCCCACTCGCTCCCTAAGCAGAAACCCTCATGGCCCGCCGAAACGAAGCCGAAACAGATTGACCACGCCGGCGGCAATTTCCTTCCGGTCCAACTTGGACGCTCCTTGACGCCGGTCGTGGAACACAATGGGAGTTTCCGCCATCGTGCAACCGCGCCTGTGACACCGGTACAGGACTTCCACAAGGAAGGCGTAGCCGCAGGCGCGGATCCCATCCAATCCGATGCGCTCCAGGGCTTCCCGCCGGTAGGCTCTGAAGCCGGACGTCAAGTCATGAACCGGCATCCCCAGCCACCGGCGCGCCACGAAATTGGCTGTACGGCTTAACATCCTCCGGTGGACGCCCCATTCCCGGACGGCGCCGCCGGGCACATACCGCGCTCCAATAGCAACGTCGTACGTCTCCAAAAGGTTGAACAGGGCGGGCAACACCGCGGGTTCATGGCTGAAGTCGGCGTCCATGCCCGCAATTTCCGAAAAGCCCTGGGCCAGGGCGCGCGTAAAACCCTCGATGTACGCCGTGCCCAATCCTTGCTTGGAACCCCGCTGGATGACCTCCACACTGTCCATCGCTTCGGCCAAGGCGCCTGTGCCATCGGGCGAGCCGTCGTCCACCACAATGATAGCGACATCGCCACAGGCGGTCCGGATGCCCTCGACGAGGGGACCGATGTTCCCGGCCTCGTTGTAGGTAGGGATAACGATTGCCCGGCTCACCGGTCCATCTCCTTAAGCGCCAACGGGTTACGAGGCATGTACGCCTCTGAAGCGGCCGATTATAGACCCCCGCGTCCGTTGCGTCAATTCGACGCGGCCGCTATACTTGCGCACCATGGTTTCATGGCGGAGGAACGCGGGATGCGACACTTCTCACAATTCTTGAACGAATTCCACGGAATATTCGGCGGCTTGGGGACGGGTTCGGCCCTGCACGGGTTCCGGGGCAACGCCTGGACACCCCCAATCGACGTGTACGAAGCCGAGAGCGGCTTCATCATCGTCGCCGAATTGCCGGGCTTTGACAAGGAAGCGCTCGAAGTGCAGGTGGAGCAGAACACCTTGTCCATTTCCGGCGAACGCGCGCAACGTATCCCCGACGGCGCCCGGCACGTGCACCAGATGGAGATCCCGTGCGGCCGCTTCGCCCGTCATATCCGGTTGCCCGAGGATATCGCCGTCGATGCGATCGACGCGGAGTACAAGGAAGGTTATCTCATTATTCGTCTACCTAGGGTTTCGCGCGAATGAAGGATGGAACAGCAAGCCAAACCAACGAGCATCTGAACGAGGAAGAGCTGCCGGACGCGTTGCCGCTCATCACCCTAAGCAATCAGGTGGTGTTCCCTATGTCGGTGGTCCCCGTCCGCGTCACCCAGAAGCGGGACCACCAGCTTGTGGACGACGCCGTGATGGGAGACCGGCTTGTCGCGCTGTTGACCCGTCTGCCCGAGACGCGCGATGGCTCCTCCTCCGGCGGGGAGTCCTCACAGGAGGAACGCCCGCTCTTGGAGCGCGCGTACGGCATCGGGGTCATCGGCCGGATCCTGCAGCTCCAGCACTTACCCGACGGCAGCATCAACGCCGCCGTCCAGGCCGTCCGCCGCTTCCGCGCCAAGGGCCTGAAGCAAGAAGACCCTTACCCCGTCGTCCACATTGAACTTCTGAAGGATCTCCCCGCGGATAACGGCAAGACCGCCGCGCTGACGGGCACGGTGAAGACCCAGATGGACCGGCTGATTACTCTATCGCCGAACATCCCGGACAACGCCCGAAATATCATCGAGAGCATCGAGAACGCTGGATTCCTAGCGGATCTCGTCGCG
The DNA here is from genome assembly GCA_007136375.1 of Candidatus Hydrogenedentota bacterium. Lineage (GTDB taxonomy): Bacteria > Hydrogenedentota > Hydrogenedentia > Hydrogenedentales > SLHB01 > SLHB01. Next base: position 2,414 of record SLHB01000308.1, on the reverse strand, counting down.
GGCAATCTCGACCTGCCCATCGAGGAGAAGCAGGAGATCCTCGAAACGCTGAACCAGCACGAACGGCTGAAGCGCCTGACCTATATCCTCGCCCGCGAGCTGGAAATGCTGGAGCTCACCCACAAGATCCAAAGCGACGTGAAGAGCTCTATCGACAAAGGGCAGCGCGAGTATTTCCTCCGCCAGCAGCTCCAGGCGATCCGGGAGGAGCTCGGCGAGACGGAGGAGGAGCGCCCCGAACTTCGGGAGTACCGGGAGAAGCTCGAAGCCCTGCAGGCGCCGCCGGAAGTGAAGAAGGAAGCCTTCCGCGAGCTGGAGCGCCTGGCCCACATGAGCGAGGCGGCCGCTGAATACCACATTATCGCCACGTACCTCGACTGGATCGTCGAACTTCCCTGGAGCGAGAGCACCGAGGACGTGCTGGATCTTCCCCGCGCCGAGGCCGTGCTCAACGAGGACCACTACGGCCTGACGAAGGTCAAGCGGCGCATCCTCGAGTATCTCGCCGTGCGGAAGCTCAAGGACGACGCCGCGGGCCCCATTCTGTGCTTCATGGGACCGCCGGGCGTGGGCAAAACCTCGCTGGGCCAGAGCATCGCCCGGGCGATGGGCCGCCGCTTCATCCGCATGTCATTGGGAGGAATGCGGGACGAGGCGGAAATCCGCGGCCACCGCAAGACCTACGTGGGCGCGCTGCCGGGCCGGATCATTCAGAACATCCGCAAGGCCGGCAGCAACAACCCCGTTTTCATGCTTGACGAGATCGACAAGGTCGGCTCCGATTTCCGGGGCGACCCTTCCTCGGCCCTGTTGGAAGTGCTGGACCCCGCGCAGAACGACAGCTTCACGGACCTGTATCTCAACGTGCCTTTCGACCTGTCCAAGGTTATGTTCATCGCGACAGGGAATATGCTCGACACCATCCCCTGGGCGCTGCGGGACCGGATGGAAATCATCGAGATCCCCGGCTACACCCTGGCGGAGAAGATGGAAATCGCCAAGACCTATCTCGTCCCCCGCCAGTTGCAGGCCCACGGGCTGAAGCGGTCCAAGGTGAAGTTTCATAAGAGCGCCCTCAAGGGCATCATCGAAAACCACACCAGGGAAGCCGGGGTGCGTAACCTGGAACGGGAAATCGCCAACGTCGCGCGGGGCTGCGCCCGCCTCTTCGCGGAGGGACGCACCGAACCCATGACCATCAAACCGGCGGATCTCGCGGGCTACCTTGGCCCCCAGAAAGTCTTCCACGACGTGGCCGAACGCACCAAGGTTCCTGGCGTGGCCACGGGCCTGGCGTGGACGCCCACGGGCGGGGACATCCTCTTTGTCGAGGCCACTCGCATGCCCGGCAAGGGCAACCTCGTGTTGACGGGCCAACTCGGCGAGGTCATGAAGGAGTCGGCCCAGGCCGTGTTGAGCTATGTGCGCACCCACGCCGCCGAACTCGGTTTGACCGAAACCGATTTCAACACCTACGACATCCATATCCACGTTCCCGCAGGCGCCGTGCCGAAGGACGGCCCTAGCGCCGGCGTCGCCATCCTCGCGGCCGTCGTGTCCCTGCTCACCGGCGTCCGTGTCCGCCATGGCCTGGCCATGACCGGCGAGATCACCTTACGCGGCCTGGTCCTGCAAGTCGGCGGCGTGAAAGAGAAGGTCCTCGCGGCCGTCCAGGCGGGCGTCAAGGAAATCATCCTGCCCGAGCGTTGCCGGAAGGACCTCGACGAAGTCCCCGAATCGGCGAAGAAGAAACGTACCTTCCACTTTGTGCAAGAGATGCGCGAAGTCGTCGCCATCGCCCTCGGAATCGAGATGCCCGCGCCCGGCGGCTCCGGGCGTAACCCCGCTTCCAAAACCGCCGGGAAACGCGCATGACCACGAAGGAAGTCGCCGCGATTCTCGAAGAAATCGCCATGCTCTTGGAGCTTTCCGGGGAAAACCCCTTCAAGGCGCGGTCCTACACGAATGTGGCCCGGGCCTTGGAGCAGCACGGCGTGGACGTAGAAACCCTTGTCGCGGAGAAGCGGCTCCGGGAGGTGAAAGGCCTTGGCGAGGCTTTGGAGGAGAAGATCGCGGAGCTCGTGACCACGGGACGGCTCGAATACTACGAGGAGTTGCGGACGCAGTTTCCGGACACGCTCTTCGAGTTGTTCCGCATCCCCGGCCTGGGCGCGAAACGGATTAAGACCCTCTACGAGGCGCTGAACATTCAGTCCCTCGGAGAACTCGAACACGCCTGCATGGAAAACCGGCTCAGCGGCTTGAAGGGTTGGGGCCCGAAGATGCAGGAGAAGGTCTTGCAGGGCATCGAATTCGCCAAGACGCACCGGGGGCTGCACCTCTTCAACACGGCGCAAGCGGAAGCGGAGGCTTTGCGCGAGTGGCTCTCCAACGGCGGCGGCGCCATCCGCCTG
>SLHB01000226.1 GCA_007136375.1 Candidatus Hydrogenedentota bacterium | reverse complement strand
GATGCCCGCATCAGTCTTCGCCTGGGCCAGCCGTGTTCGTGTCTCGTCCACGTCATCGGAGCGGACGAGAAGGCCGCCATAGAAATTCTGAAAGTAAGGCCCACTTGAGTCGGATTCGTCCGTATAGATCACGAGTTCTCTTGGCATTGATTCTCAGGATCTGAAGCGCTGGTGTTCATCCGCCAACGCAACGGGCCATGGCTTCCCGGGCTGGGGAAGGATCTGCCGACGCGGCGGCTCCCCATCAGATGGAGGCGGCGAGCTTCTTGAACCAGTACTTGACGCCGCGGCGGTGGCTGTTGGCGCAGGCGCTTTCGGTGCAGTTGATGCAGATGGGGGGAAGGAGGCTGGGATCTTGCTCGCTGAAGCCCCGGCGGATTTGCGTCACGGCGGGGCCGTTCCACACTTCGCGGACCGAGGTATCGCCGACGTTGCCGAGGACCACGGTTCGATGCCAGTCGACGCAACAGAGGACGGCGTCGCCGTTGAAGAGCACGCACATCTCCCGGCTTGGCCGGATGCAGTTGTCCCGCTTGCGCATCTCGCCGTCGTTCATCTCTTCCGCGGTGGCGATGTTGCCGCCCCGGTTCTCCAGCGCGGAGGTGACGAGGCGGACGCCGTGGCGCTTCCAAAAGCGCCGGGCCCGGTCGGTTTCTTCCCGGTTGTGGCGCGTCACGACCATGGATACGCGGAGATCGAATTTCTTCGCCCGCTTCCGGGTCATGACACGTTTCGTGGCGAGGACGCCTTCGATGACCTTCTCGCTGCCGTAGCCCATGATCTCCCGGTTGGCCTCGGGGTCGAGGGATTGCAGGCTGACCTTGAGGCGCTTTAGGCCGGCGTCGATGAGGGCTTCGGCCCGTTCCTCGTTGAGATAGGTCCCATTCGTCGTGACGAGGGTCGAGGCGGCGGGGACTTTCTCCGAGGTGTACGCGACGAGATCCGGCAGCCGCTTGTCGGCCATGGGCTCGTTCATGAGGTAGAGGCTGATGCGGTTGGGCTGGGTTTCGGCGAGTTCGTCGATGATCCGCCGGAACAGGGGTTCGGGCATTCTGCCTTGGGCGAGATCGGTCTGCAGCACCGCTTCATTGGGGCAGAAGACACAACGCCCATTGCAGCCCGATTGGGTCTGAATCTGGATGCGCTGGGGGCCTGGAAGACTGTTGACGTTGGTCACGGCGGCTGCGATCCCATGTGTCAAGATTGTGGTTTTCTTGGGCTCAACCCCGGCCGTTGGGGCACGGGGCCAGCGTGGTAGCCTCGCCCTTACTATAGCCTGCGTCCGGCGCTGGCGCAAGCGATCGCGGCCGTTTCAACTCCCGGATTCGAGGATGTTCCGGAGCATTCGTACGAGCGCTTTGGGCGAATAGGGCTTCTGAATGAAGCCGTCGGGCGTCATGGCTGTGAACTGAGCGGTGACGTCGGGCTCGCTGTAGCCGCTTGAGAGGATGACCGGGATCTCTGGGTTGGCCTCGCGGAGCAACTGGAAGGTCTCCGCCCCGCTCATGCGCGGCATGGTCAGGTCCAGGACCACGGCTTCAATCTCGCGATGGTGTTTGCGGTAGGTTTCGACGCCTTCCCATCCATCGGCCGCCTGCAAGACGCGGAAGCCATGGCGGGTCAGGGCCCGGTCAAGGACGGTCCGGATGCCGGGCTCGTCGTCGATTACGAGCACGGTTGTTTGTCCGGCGCTACTCTCATCGGCTGAAACGGGGTCTTCGGGCGCTTGCCGAGGGGCGGCGGACGTGGCGAGCGCGCACGCGGCCGCCGGGAGTATGATGCGCGCCACGGAGCCTTCTCCAGGCTTGCTCTCCACGGATATGGCGCCGCGATGGCTCTGCACCGTGCCGAGCACGGCGGCGAGGCCCAGGCCGCGGCCCGTGAACTTGGTGGAGAAGAAGGGATCGAAGATCCTTCCCAAGGTGTCCTCGTCCATTCCCGAACCTGTGTCGCTCACCTCAAGGCACACCGACGGCGCGTCCGGCAACTCGCCCGCCCAATTGCCCGGCGGGGTGTGCGCTTTGTACTCGCCGCACCGCGCGATGATCCGTCCAGGACGTCCTTCGAGGGATTCCACTGCGTTCTCCACAAGGTTGACCAAGGCCTGTTGTAATTGGGCGGCGTCCGCCTCGACCATGGGAACCTTGTCCGCGATCTCGACGGTCAATTCGGCGCCGCCCGACAGGGTCGAGCGGAGGATAGGCTCCGTGTCGCGCAGCAATTGTCCCGGGTCAATGATCTTCATGTGGAGCGGGGTTTTCCCCGCGTAAGCCAACAACTGGCTCGTGAGTTCCGTGGCCCGCTGCACGCCCTTCTCGATTTCGTCAAGCGAGCTTAACGCGGGGTCGTGCCGTTCCATTTGCGTCTTGGCGATGTAGAGATTGCCCAGCACGCCGGCCAGGATGTTGTTGAAATCGTGGGCAATGCCGCCGGCGAGGACGCCCAGGCTTTCGAGCCGCTGGGTGCGCCGCGTCTGCGCCTCGATTTCACTCCGCCGCGCTTCATCCCGTTTTCTGCCAAGAGCCCCCGTGAGGATTTGCGCGATCATGTGGAGGAGGTTGAGCGTGTCTTGGCTCCAGGGGGGCGCTTGCTCGTCCATGGTCAAGACCAGCCCCCCGAAGATCTCCCGCCCATGGGTGAGGGGGACCGCCAACAGGGCGCCGGCGTCCATGTCTTGGATCCACGATTGGACGGGCGCGGCCTCGGGCGGCATGTGCGCGCCCCGGTGGACGACGCTGACGCATTTGCCGGCCTCCAGCTCGGTCCATAGCCATTGCATGGAGGCGACGGGCTGACCAGGAGCCATGGCGCTGTTCTCCTCCACGCCGGGCCGGGTCCACATGATCGTGTGATCCATGTGACCGCCATCCGGCGTAAGGGCAATGACCATGGCGCGGCTGGCGCTAAGGAACTGACCGGTCTTCCGGAGAGCCTCTAGAATGAGCCCGTCGATTTCGGTGGGATCGGCGCTGATGAAGAGCCCCGAGAGCGAGGCGGCGAGACGGTCCCCAGCGCGATGGGCGGCCACCGTGTCCTCGGCTTGTTTGCGGGCGGACGCATTGGTAAACGACCAGGCCGCCCCTATGGTCGCGCCTTCGTCGCCGTCGACCCGCCGCGCGCGGAAGGAGACCTGAACGGGCTCGCCATCACGCGGATCGAGGAGCGTCTCCCCTTCACGGACCTCTTCGCCCAAGAAAACCTGCTTGAAGGCGTCGTGGCCTGTCGCGTCCGCGAAGATCACGTGAGGCCCGCCGGCTTCGTTGATGGTTTCCACCGTGTAACCGGCGAGCGCTTCGAAGGCAGGATTGACATACGCCACCCGTCCGTCCGCGTCGGCGATCATCACCGCGTCGCTGGCTGTTTCCACAGCCTTCAACACCGCCGCGAGCTGGGTGGTAAGGTCCCTGTGTTCCCACGAAAGGGAGGGAGTATCATTCTTGCCAATCAAGAATAGATGCGCTTTCGAAGGGTAGGGACCCCTCGGGCCGGGCAGACCCGCAAAGTCCCGCCTCGGGCTCTCTTCCGCGTTCGGTTCTCGGATGTCCAAGCTGCTCGCGGGCCGCCGGGCCTCCGCTTCCGGCCACGCCGCATCGCGGCTTTGGAGCGTGTCCGTCCTTCCGCTGTGCCCCGGCGGGCTGCTTTCCGCGTATATGGCGCACAGTGTGTCGGCGTTCTTGCGAAACAAAGCGAAATGCTTTCGTTGCGCAAGCTCACCACCGGTCGATTATACCACGGCCACGGGCCGTCGCGCCAACAGAAGATAAATGTGGGAAAACTTCAGCGCGGCGCGCCGACGCCTTGCCGCCACGCGGCGCCGCCTGGACGGCGGCGTTCAGGGGCCGCCGCTCCACCAATGGCGTTCATGTCCGGCGATTCGGAGGTGTGCGTTTCACGGCCGCGTGCGCTATAATGCCCGGGAAACTGGGCCTTTTCTCTTGCAATTCCGGCCGGTCCCACACATCCCCGGGCCGGATCTTGTTCAACTTCCACACGAAATAGAGGTGCCCCCGCGATGCCGAAGCAACTGCTGATAGATCCGGCGCAAGTGCGCCGTTCCGAGACGCTCGATTTAGGCGAGATCCCGGTCAACCACTACAACAAATCCGTCGCGGAGGAGATTGAGGACAATCCCGCCATCACCCCGGCGGCCTGCCTGCGTATTTACCGGGACATGATGGTGATCCGCGAGTTCGAGTCGATGCTGGACGCCATCAAGAAGCTGGGCGCCTACGAGGGCATCGAATACAAACACGCCGGGCCGGCCCATCTGTCCATTGGTCAGGAAGGGGCCGCGGTGGGCGAGGCTTTTCATCTGGAGGTCAACGACCACATTTACGGAAGCCACCGCAGCCACGGCGAGATCATCGCGAAGGGGCTGAGCGCCATCCATCGCCTCAAGAAGAAGGAACTGACGGCGATCATGGAGGAATACTTCGACGGCGCCATCTTGCGCGTTGTCGAGGAGAACGGCCCGAAGCCCAAGAAAGTGCGCATCGCCGGGAAGGGCAACGGCAAAGCGAGCCTGTCGTCCAACGAAGACGAAGAGTTGGCGGTCGATTTCCTCCTGTATGGGTTGCTGGCGGAGATCTTCGGACGGCAAACCGGCTTTAACAAGGGCATGGGCGGGTCCATGCACGCCTTCTTCACGCCTTTCGGCGTATACCCGAACAACGCCATCGTGGGCGGCAGCGCCGACATCGCCACCGGCGGCGCCCTCTACAAGAAGGTCCAGCGCGCCGGCGGCATCACCGTGGCGAACATTGGCGACGCGTCCCTGGGCTGCGGTCCCGTGTGGGAGGCCATGGGCTTCGCCGCCATGGGTCAGTTCGAGAATCTGTGGGAGCCCGAGTACCGGGGCGGCCTGCCCATCATCTTCAACTTCATGAACAACTTTTACGGCATGGGCGGCCAACCCATCGGCGAAACCATGGGCTACGACCGCATCGCCCGGGCGGGAGCGGGCATCAATCCCGAGAAGATGCACGCCGAATGCGTCGATGGCAACAACCCCTTGAGCTTGGCTGACGCGTACGAGCGGAAGAAGGCGATCCTCGCCGAGGGCGGCGGACCGGTGTTCCTCGAAGTCATCTGCTACCGTCAGTCCGGCCATAGCCCCAGCGACCAGTCCTCCTACCGGGATCGGCAAGAGTTGGACCTGTGGCGCGAGAACGACCCCATCAGCGAGTTCGGCCGGAAGCTTGTGGACGCGGGCGTCGCCACCGAGGCCATGCTGGAGCAAGTGGCCGCCTACGCGACGGAAAAGGTGACGAAGGCCTGCCAACTCGCGACGAACCCGGAGCTCTCGCCCCGGCTTACGCTTTCGCCTCATGGCGGCGTGGCCCACATGATGTTCTCCAATGAAATCGAGGACGAACTCCCCGGTCTCGCCCGCGAAGAGGACGTGCTCCTGCCCTGGGACGAGAACCCCCGGATCAAGCAAATCGCCAAGAAGGCGCGGAGCGGCGTCGGCGAAGACGGCGCCGTTCTCAAGGAGGCCCGGGCCGTGAGCTTCCGGGACGGCCTCTTCGAGGCCATTCTCCACCATTTCTACAAGGACAATCGTCTTGTCGCCTATGGTGAGGAAAACCGGGACTGGGGCGGCGCCTTCGCCGTCTACCGTGGGCTCACGGAGAGCCTGCCCTATCATCGCCTCTTCAATTCGCCCATATCCGAAGGCGCCATCGTCGGCACGGCCGTCGGCTACGCGCTGGAAGGCGGCAAGGCCCTCGTCGAGCTCATGTACTGCGACTTCCTGGGCCGCGCCGGGGACGAAGTGTTCAATCAGCTCTCGAAATGGCAGGCCATGTCCGGCGGCTACTGCCGCATGCCCGTTGTTTTGCGCGTGTCCGTGGGCAGCAAGTATGGCGCGCAGCACTCTCAGGACTGGACTGCCCTTTGCGCCCACATCCCCGGGCTCAAGGTCGTCTTTCCGGCCACGCCCTACGACGCCAAGGGCATGATGGCCACGGCCCTCAGCGGCAGCGACCCGGTGGTCTTCTTCGAGAGCCAGCGCATCTACGATCAAACCGAGATCTTCCATGAAGGCGGCGTGCCCAAAGAATACTACCGCGTGCCCATCGGCGAGCCCGTCGTGTTGAAGGAGGGCAAGGACCTGACCGTCCTCACCTTCGGCGCCACGCTCTACCGCGCCTGGGAGGCCGTGCAGCGGATGGAGCGCGAATACGGCCTGTCCGTGGAGCTCATCGACGGCCGCAGCCT
>SLHB01000502.1 GCA_007136375.1 Candidatus Hydrogenedentota bacterium | reverse complement strand
TCAACGACGAGGTTTTCGTACAAGCGGCCGGCTTCGAGGCTCGAATTGATTACATTTGCAATTTGATTAATGGCGCTGAGGCGTTCAGCCCGTTCGCGGGCCTCTTTCTCCAGCCGGATGGCCTTCGTAACATCACGGAAGATGCCCTCGATGCCAAGGGCTTCTCCGCTGTCCCCCGTCATGCAATTCGCCGACAGCTCGACGCAGATGGCCCGACCGTCCTTGCGTTTCATCCATACGCGGGTCCGCTCAACAAAGCCGTTCTTGTCCAGGAGCTTGTTCATGCGGTGCAGGTCATTGCTGACCAAGAAGAAATCGGCCAAGTCGCGGCCGATCGCCTCTTCGCTCCCGTCAAGGCCGAAGATCTCAATGCCCGCCGGATTCAAAAAGGTTAGGACCCGGTCCACGTTCGTCTGGAGAATGCCGTCCCGCATCGAGGTGACGACGCTGCGGTACTTTTCCTCGGACTCCTCCAACTGCCGGATGTTCCGCTTCAGCGCGAGGGCCATCTTGTTGAACGAGTTGGCAAGTTCTTCGATCTCGTCGCCCGTGCCAATCTTCAGCTTCAACTCAAGATCGCCCTGGCCGATGATCTGAGCGCCTTCGTTCAACAGGCTCACGGGACGGACAATGTTGTTGTGCACGTTCCGGTAGGCTTGAATGCAGAGGAAGGCGACGATGATCGCGGCGCCAAAGGCGGCCACGACAGCGCCTATGTCAATGGCGCCGAACACCGCCGAGGCGGGCCGGTAGACGACGATGTACGCATCGTCCGATGCGGCCAGGCGCTGAATGGCGACGAACGCGTCCGTGACGCCATTCTGGGCCGAGAATTCCCGGATAAGGCGGACATGCGTTCCCGCTCCCAACTCCGCGGCCTCGGCAATCAAGGCCACGAGCTGCGGATCGGCGGGTTCCGCGCCATAGCCTTGCTCGGAGCCGGGGAAGGCCCGGAAGGCCATGAAACCATCCCCTTCCGGGTAGACGATCTGATAGCTGTTCTTACGGCCGGGTTGGCCGGGAAGCGGTTCGCGGGGGCCAAAGATGAAGGTGAGAAGGTTGTCCACGTCCGCCTTCTCGGAGACATAACCTAGGCGGATGCTGGTGCCGGGAAGCATGACCGGCGCGACGATCTTCGCCCGGTGCCGCCCATCTTCCCCGGAGTATTGGAATTCGACAAAGGTGGGCTCGCGAATGCGGCCCACCCAGTCACGATCATTTCCAAGGTTGTCGGTAATCGACGGGTCGGTGGCGAGCACAAGCCTGCCGTCCCGGTCGTATAGACCGATCACCGACGCCCCTTCCAACGCCGTCGCAGCGATCTGACGGAACCACGATAATAGTTCCTCTCGCTGCGACGACGAGGTCTCTACTTGGACAACGCCGTCTTCGCCTGTCGGACGCACGGCGTCGATGACGCGCGGCTCGTTCGCCAAGCGGTTCACGCCTTCCAGGCGGGTGGTGCCCGCGAACCGCACGCCTTCCGCCGTCTTCTGAGCGGATACGGCTAGGTCGTCCATCACGTCCGTCCGCTGACTGGCCCGTAGCGTCGTATACCCGCCAATAAGCGCGAGCGCCATGGGCAATATGCCTACCCACAGGATGGACGTGAGGATCTTTCGCTCGATTCCCCGCCGGGGACGTTTCATATGGGAGCGACCTTTAGGCCGCGGTCACTTCGCCACGCGGCCGCGCGTCAGGAGTTCCTGCACTTTTTCGAGGAGCTGATCCACCTTGAAAGGCTTGGCCAAGTACTCATCGGCGCCGCATTCGAAAATGCGCTCAATGTCTTCTTCCTTGGTCAGGCAGGTCACCGCCATAATGGGCGTGTCGCTGGTGGAGTCATTGGCGCGCAGCGCTTTGCAGACCTCGAAGCCGTTGATTTCCGGCATCAGAAAGTCGAGCAGAATAACGTCTGGCGAAAGCTGAGCGGCTTTCAAACCGACTTCGGTCGCGTTGCTCACCTTGACGAGTTCGTAGCCCTCGTTACTCAGGATCTTTTCCATCATCGCCAGGGCGTCGGGATCGTCGTCAACGACCATGATCCGCTTCTTGACGGGCTCGCGCTCCCGGGGAAACATGTCGAAATGCTCTCGGAACGCATCCAAGTCCCGCTCAAGGATTCGGTAGTGGCCGCCGGGCGTGCGTGACGCCTTGATGAGGCCCTGCTTGATCCAATTCTTGATGCTATGGTGTGTCACGTGGCAAATCTTTGCCGCTTCGAACGTGGTATACGCTCTTTCTTCTTCAGTCACCACAATTCACTCCTTCACTGTGTTGCAGTGGGGGTTTAGGGCTGACAACGGAGAGCCCTTTTTCTTACATTCATCAGTATCGAGTTGGATTGTACCCCAACCAAGCCAGATCTGTCAAAAACTCTCGAAAATAGACGCCAGATGTGGGATCATACGGGGGTTGGCACAGGCAAGGTCACAGTGCCCCTGCTCACCGCATTATACCACCCTGTTCCGTTAAATGCTACAAAAGCATTGCGGCCATATCTGTCACGGCGGCCTGCTCGGCGGCGTGAATTCCAAAGTGCATAAGCCGGAACTCCCAGGGGTACAGGCCCGCCACGATCCGGTGCGCTATCACCCACGCGCAGATCGCGCAGGTTATGCCGCCCGCGAGCATGCCATAATACCTTCGTATTAGACCGGTGTAGGCCTTGCGCCGGTTTCGCCGGGCCGCCTCTATCTGAGGCTCTTCGCCGGATTCGTCGCTGTGGCGCAATGCGACATCCCGCGGCGCGGCGAGTACGCGCGCTGGATAATACAGGCCGAATCCGGCCAGCCCGACAGACGTGGCGCCCCAAGCGGCGCCGATGGCCCACATCCACAGCGGACCGCCGGGCGCCAGCGTTTGGCACAGCCCAGCCAGCGCCAGGAGCGCGGCGAACAAGGCGGCGGCGCCGGCGGCGCTCCATTGGCCCGTCCGGCTGTGTCCGATGGTCCAGTGGTTCCGGTTGACCCGCATGAGCCGGCAAGCCACGGAGGCGCATGCCGTCAGCGCCAAGGCCGCGGCAAAGGTGACGACGGCCAGATAGAGGGGGAAGGCTCTTCCCCTGTGGCCCGATTCCAACATGCTTGCCCGTTCAGCCTCGAACGCGTTGAGTCGCTCCAAGCCCGCCCGCGCCGCCGCCGCCTCTTCGCGCAGAGAGTCTACTGGCGCGTCTCGCCGCTCGGCAAAACGCGCTCGAGCTTCCAGGGCCCGAAGCTTCATCTCCAATCCGATCCCCGAGGCCAAGGCCCCCCAATCCTCGCCTGCGAACGTCACGCGCCGGCTCATATGCTGGGCCTCCCGGAGCCAGTTGTCCCAAGACGCCCCGCTATTGGGGTCCGCCTCTTCGGCTTCCGTCGCGAGACGGTGAACAAGCTGGGTCAAGGGAAACAGCGTCTGTTCGATAGCCTGGCGCTGCAACTCGGCCCGCCACCAGCTTTCCCGGGGCATGTCGGCGTCCCACACTGGCTCTGGAAAGGCGATGGCGTCTTCCCGGGCGTTCGCGCTGGCCGCCACGGCCATCGCCTCGCCTATGGCCGCCGGGCCCTCCGCTTCGTCCAAACGCGCGCTGGCTTCCAAGTACACGGGCAGCGCGTTGGCCGGGTCGGCTTCGCGCGCGGCCTGAAAACGGGTTCGCGCCGCGCCGGGTTCCCCAGCCATGTACAGCACGGCGCCATAACGCATGGCCAGACTGGGGTCGTTTGGGGCTTGAGACGTGGCTTCGGCGTAGTAGCGGAGCACAGCGGTCCCCGTCTCCCGCTCGGCCAGCGCGCGCAGATAGCGGGCGGGCGGATCCTCCCCCCGCTCCACCGCCTGTGACAAGGCCTGCGACAAGAACGTGGCCGCCGGAGAAGGGTCCTGCGTCAGCGCCCGGACGAAGAGGGACTCCGTCCGGTCGTAGCGAAGGTAGCGCTCCGAGAACCATAGCAAACCGGTGAAGAAGCAACAGGACAGAATGCAGAAGACGAAGGCCCGCCGCGTCCGCCGCGCGCCAAGGGTGTCGCCGCCGCCGCCGTACTCGGGGAATTCAGGCCCATGGGGATTCACCCCCGGCCTCCCATGAGGTCGCGCGCGATCGTCTTGCCTTCTTCCACGCCTGGCTGGTCGAAGGCGTTCACGTTGTAAAGGCGGCCCGCCATCGCGGTCTCCACTTCGAGCATGTACAACAATTGGCCGAGGGCGTGCGCCGTCAGACGCGGCAACTGAATGCGTATCACAGGCCTCTGGCTCACCTTCAGCGCGTCCATGGTTCCCTTCAGTTCCGCTTGCAGCAACTTGTTCATGCTCTTGCCGCGAAGATAGTCGAGCGCGTCGATCCCCGGCAACGTGTCTGGAATCCGCAGCGTGCGATCGAAACGCTTCACCTCGACAACGTTGATCAACTTATTGTTGGGGCCTTCCCGGTACAATTGGATTTGCGAATGCTGATCCGTGGCCCCCAGCGCCCTCACCGGCGTCTGTCCCGCCTCGATTTCCTTGCCGTCGAGATCGTAGCGCTTGCCCAAGCTTTCCGCCCAAAGCTGACAATACCAGTCGGCGGTGTGCGCCAAGCCGTCGGCGTAGGGCATGAACACCGAAACCGTCTTCCCCTTGGCGACATCCGCCAAGTACTGGAAAGCCGCCCGCAAGTAGGCGGGGTTCTCGTCCAAGGAGGCGACGCCACAGCGGCCATCCATGACGGCGCAACCTTCACGGAGCCCGATGAGGTCCAGACCGAGCATGGCGGCGGGAAACATCCCCACGGGCGAGAAAACGGAAAAACGGCCGCCCACATTCAGGGGCACGGCGAACTCCTTGAGTCCATAGTGGTCCGCCACGGGATGGAGGTGACTGGGAGGCGCGCCGTCGCCCCGCGGATTCGTGGTCACGACCACGTGATCCTTCATGGCCTGGGCGCCCAGCTTCCGCTCGATCTGCTCCACGACGATCATAAGCTGGGCCATTGTTTCCGCGGTGCTGCCGGATTTGGAGATGACGTTAAAGAGCGTCTTCTTCGGGGGACACACCTTGAGCATCTGGCGGAAGGTGATAGGATCAATATTGTCCATCACAAAAAGCCGCGGATAGTTCCGGCGGCTGCGGCCGCTTACGAAGTTGTGAAACGGCGGCAGGAGCGCCGAGGCCAAGGCGCGGGTCCCCAAGGCCGAACCGCCAATCCCCAGGATCACCAGGTTGTCGTATCCAGCCTCGAGAAACCCCGTGGCCGTGGCCTGCACGTCTTGGAAGGTTGCGTCGTCCTTGTAAAGGTCATAAAACCCGTAGACTTGCCGCTTTCGTTCGTCCACAAGCGTCTCGTGCAACTGCTCGACGCGGGGCGCCAAGTCCTTGAGCTCCTGCGGCGAGACGCCGTGTTCCGAGCCGACGGCGCTCGACTTTGCGCGGGAAATATCCACGGTAATGTTCAAATCCATGGCGAATCATATCCTCTTGCTGCGATAGTCATGATGTCGTGGGTGCGAATTTAGGCAGGGCGCTTGAATTCGAAGCGGCTTGCGGGCGCCCTGGGCGCCGTTGTCATCGGCCGCCCGGAGCGACGGCTTCTTCCCCATCGGCGAAAAAACGGCCGAGTGCGGCGTAAACCGCCTTGGAAGGTCCCTTGACCGTTCGCACGCTGGGCAGGGAGTCGATGAACATGCGCCCATACCGCTTGGTAATGATGCGCCGGTCGAGCACTGCGATGACTCCCCTGTCATCCTTCCGGCGGATCAACCTGCCAAAGCCCTGACGGAACCGGATGACGGCCTGCGGGACCGTATACTCCATGAAGGCGTTGCCGCCCCGGGCCTCGATGGCCTCCACGCGGGCTTCGAAAACGGGTTCGGTGGGCACGCGGAAGGGTAATTTCGGGAGTATAACACACTGAAGCGCGGCGCCGGCAACGTCCACGCCCTCCCAAAAGCTGTCCGTGGCGAAGAGCACGCTCGGCCCGCCGTCCCGGAACCTGTCCAGCAGGCGGGTGCGGTTTTCGCCGCCTTGCTTGAGGGCCTTGATTCCCCGCCCTTTGAGTTCGGGTTCGAGGGCCCGGTACGCGTTCTCCAGGGCGTAGTACGACGTGAAGAGCACGAACGCCCGGCCGCCGCTCGCCTCCAGGATCCGGCCGATCGCCTCGATGCTGGCCGGACCAAAGGCGGGATCGCTGGGCTCGGGAAGGTCCGTGGGAATGCCGAAGAGCGCCTGTTCCCCAAAGTCGAAGGGCGAACTCAGGGCGGTCTCTTCCACGTTCTTGTCTTCCATGCGGCTGATCCCCACGCGGGATTGGAAGAATCCAAAGTCGTGCTCGACAGTGAGCGTCGCCGATGTCATCACCACCGTATCCAGATTGTCGTACACCCATTCCGCCAGGTTCTCGCCCACCTCCAAGGGACAACGGGACAGCCGGACGACCCCATCGTTGGCGGCGTCAATCTCCGCCCAGCGCACCGTGTTTGGCTCGACCTCGGCCGACGTCATCAAGCTGAGACCGGTGTGCAGACGCGTGAGCCGGTCGCGGTAGCCTTCGAGCTGGAGTATCTCCGTAATGAGCGGATGTTCGCCCTCCTCCGTTCCCGCCGGAAGTTTCCGGAGCGCCTTCGCCAGACGCTCCGAGAGCTGCGCGCACGTCAAGACCTCCTCGGCCGCCGGCAGCACGTAAACGGCATGGATTTCCCTGAGCCCGGGGTCGGCTAGCGCTTGCTGGGTCAAGCGCCACCGGATGTCCCGGCCCGTCTGGCCGCACTGGTCGGCCACGTGGCTGCGCACGGCGGCGAAGGCCGTCTTGAGGGCCTCCCGGGCCGCCGCGAGCGCCGGCAATAGCTTGTGATCGATGAGATCGAGAATGGGAACCGCATGCGCGGCGGGGGGCGGAGGATTGAGCTGGGCGAGTTTCAGTTTGAGATAGGGCGCGAGCCCCCGCTCCTGGCCACGTTCGGCGCGCACGAAGCGGCCTATCAGCGAGAGCGCTCCCATGCGGGTGATGGTGAGCCCGAAATAACTGGTGGCGCTGTCTTCGATGTTGTGGGCCTCGTCTAGGATGAGCCGGTTGAAGGCGGGGAGAACCGCGAGGCTGGAAAAACTGCCTATCTCCTTCTTGATCGCCAAATCCGAAAACAACATGTGGTGATTCACCACAATGATGTTCGCCTTGGCCACGTCCCGGCGGGCCTTCCCCACGAAACAGCGGCGGGGATCCGGACAGTGGGCGAAGCTGCACGTCTCGGCCTCCGAACACACGCGGCTCCACAGCTCCCGCTCAGGCGCGAACGGCAAATCCGCCAGGCTGCCGTCTTCTGTGGTCCCGGCCCATTCGGCAATCGCCGCAAGGGCGTCTTGATCGCCTTCGTCGTCGAAAAGCGTCGCCTCGGACTGGGCGCGCTCCAGTTTGCGCCGGCACAAGTAGTTGCCCCGCCCTTTCACCAGCACCGCGCTAAAGGGGACATCCAGGCACTTGCGGAGCAAGGGAATATCCTTCTCCATGAGCTGCTCTTGGAGATTGATGGTGTTCGTGGAAATGACGACCCGCTCGTTGTTCCGGACCGCCCAAAGGACCGCCGGGATGAGGTAGGCCATGGTCTTGCCCACGCCCGTGGGGGCTTCCACCACGGCCATGCCGTCGTGATTGAAGGCGCGGATCGCCGCTTCCAACAGGCGGATCTGCTGCGGCCGCTCCTCGTAGTGGGGAAGCACTCGCGCCATGGCGCTCTCCGGCTTCAGCAGCGAGGCCGCTTCCTCTGGGCCGAGCTTCTCCTTTTCAGTCTCTTGAAACGGCTCGACCACCACGTAGGCGCGCTCGACGGCGTTGTCCACGATGTACACGCCGTGGCCGTGGAATCCGAACAGCGTAGCCACCCGCAGATCGGCCTCGCTCGGCGCGATATCGCCGCTGGGGTGGTTGTGAAGGACCACCTCCCCGCTCTTGAGGCTCTCCAGGAACGCCGGGACAGCGCCTTCCGTGCCCCGGGCGCACACGCGCACCGACGCCACCAATCCCGCCCGGTTTACGTGACCCGCGAAAAAGACCTCGCGTCCCCCCGCCTCCGCGATCTCCTTAACCATGGCCGCGGCCGCCGCGGCCTCAATACGGGCGGCGGCGGCTTGTCCGATAGTGTCGGCGGCGGTCATGGAACAGCGGTCCCCAGGACATCCATCACCCCCGAGTCCCCGGCTTGATAGGTCAAGGGATCACAAGGGCGGTTTCTAAGTGCGGCGTATGCGGCCCGCCAGAAAAGACCCTTGAGCGGATCGGCGGGCGCCCAACCGGGCATACAATACCCCGAACGCGGCGCGCCTGTCA
This sequence comes from Candidatus Hydrogenedentota bacterium, assembly GCA_007136375.1. GTDB lineage: Bacteria > Hydrogenedentota > Hydrogenedentia > Hydrogenedentales > SLHB01 > SLHB01. The sequence continues at coordinate 12,476 of SLHB01000502.1, read as the reverse complement.
TCCCGGTGATCCAACGGCCTCCGGCGCGAGGCGGCGGCGAGCGTTTCAAGTAAACACTTAGTGATTGAGAATGTTTCAAGAAAACCTGTTTCAGGCTGGGCGAGCCTGAAACAGGTTCATTGCGAAACTATGCGCCTTTGAGTAGAGACCGCGCGGGTTTATGCGCGGAACAGCGCGAAACGCCGGGTCAAATACCGCCTCCGCCCATATGGATGCCGCATTCCTTGTTGTCACCCTCAAGGTGGTTGAACCAACGCCAGCGGCCCGCACGTTTGTCTTCGCCGGGCAACGTCGGCGTCGTGCAAATGACGCAGCCGATGCTCGTGTAGCCTTTGTCGTACAGGCTGTTATACGGCGTGCCGTGTGTCCGGATGTACGACCATACGTCCGCTTCCGTCCAATCGGCGAGGGGGCACAGCTTCAGGAGCGTCCGCTCCCCGCGCTTGATGACGTCGGCCTTCTTGATGTTGGAGCGATACTCCGACTGATCGCGGCGAAGCCCCGTTATCCACACATCCACCGTCCCGAGGGCCCGCTCGTTCGGCTGTACCTTCCGAATGTTGCAGCAGTACTCCTGTTTCGCCTTACTGTCGAAGAAGAGGTACTCTCCATGGCGTTGCACCATGTTCTCCACCGCGTCGGGATCGGGCTGAAAACGCTCTATCGCGATGCCGTAGCGCTCCTCCAATTGCGCGATGAGGTCGTACGTCTCTTGGTGTAACCGCAAGGTGTCCACGGTCAGCACCCGGAGGCCGGGCGCGGCGCGGCTGGCCATGTCGATCATCACGCAGCCCGTATTCTGAAAACTGGTGACGATCCCGGCCCGGCTTCCATGCCGCTCGTAGGCCCAGCGCAGCAAATCCTCCGGCCCGAGGGCGTTCAAGTCCGCTAACTGGAGATGGTCTTCTGTCAACGTCATATACGATCTCCGCGGCGGCGTGGCCTCTCGCGGGAGAGGTCAAGCCCGCGTTGTACACCATCCTTGCTTCGGCCCAGGCGCGCGCTACGACGGCTGAAGCACCGCCGACTCCACTCGCTCCCGCAGCCCGTCCATGCCAGCGCGCCAAGCCCAATCGCCAAAGCGCTCGCCCTCGTTCCGCTCCGCTTTCCAGGCGTCGAGCAGGTACGAGATGACCGGCGCCAGTTCGTGGGTCTTCACGTTTTCCTTCAGCAATTCGCACAGACGCGTGCCGTTGTACTCTCCGCCGATGTGCAAATAGTAACGATCCGTGCCGTTGCCCACGATGCCGATTTCCGCGCTGCGCGGCCGGGAACAATTATTGGGACATCCGCTCATGCGGATGATGACATCCTCGTCCCCGTGGCCCGCGTCCTCGATGGCCTGGATGAGGCCGGGCAGGGCGCGCTCGGCCTCGGACATGGCCAATCCGCACAACGGCAAGGCCGGGCAGGCCATCTCCAGCCGCCGCAACGTCGAAATCCCCTTGTCCGTGGGGATGCCATACTGATCCAGCATGGCCTGGAGTTCGTCCACATCGCTGTCGGCAATGTTCGCGAGAATGATATTGTGGTGCGCCGTGAGGCGAACGGAGGGCTTGAAGCGTTCGACTATGGCGCGTAACCCCGACTTGAATTGGAAACTGCCGGGAAAGTCCCGGACCCGGCCGTTTTCCACCCACACGCCCACGTAATTGAGCCCTTCTTGGGCTTGCTTATGCCAGCCCAAATAGTCCGGCTGCGCCGTGGGCAGGACGTTGCGCGGCGGCGGAAACTCCCGGCCCGCGTACTCGTGGACCCGCTGCCGGATTGCATCCACGCCAATGTCATCGACCAAGTACTTGAGCCGGGCGTGGCGCCGGTCCACCCGGTCGCCAAAGTCGCGCTGGACCTTCACAATGGCCTCGGTGATCGGGAGCACATCCTCCGCGCTGACGAAGGCGATGGGCGAGGCGAGCCGGGCGTAGGTCTTGGGTTTCCGATGCGTGTACCCCAGTCCGCCCCCGACGAGGATCTCGAAACCTTCCACCACGCCTTCGTTGGTCACGGCCATAATGGCTATGTCATTGGTGAGGATGTCCACCGAGTTGTCGAAGTCCGCGCCGATCCCGATCTTGAACTTTCTCGGAAGGTATTGAACCCCGTAGATGGGGTCCTCCACCGCCTTGTCCGGACCCTCGTCCTTGTAAGACAGCGCGCCATTGGCGTCAATCTCGACCTTCTCGTCGTCGATCCAGAGGTCGTAGTAGCTCCGGGTCGTTGGGAGAAAATGATCGCTTATCTGTTTCGAAAGGTCGTACAACGTCCCGTTGCATCCCTGAAAAGCGGGGTCAATATCGGAGACCGGACACGCCATGGTGTTCCGCACCACGTCGCCGCAGCCGCCCAGGGTCGTGATGTCGGCGAGGGTGTTCAGGTCATGGATGAGCGGACGGAGATTGCCCTTCACCACGCCGTGGAACTGGAAGTCCTGCCGTGACGTCACCCGCAAGTCATCCTGGCCATACTTCGTCGCCAGGTCGTCGCAAATGATGTACTGCTCGGCGCTCAAATGGCCCGCCGGAAACTTCGTCCGGAGCATCATCTTGTAGTCGCGGTCCAGCCCCGCCTTTTTCCGCTCCGTCCGCGTATCCCGATCGTCTTGCTGATACGAGCCGTGGTGCTTGAGGATCGCCACCGCCTCATCGGAGAATTTCGGCGAAGGCTCGGCCAGCTCCACCGGCAAGGAACCATACAGCCCCCTGCTCTTTATCTTTATGTGCTCGACTTTCGACAGCTTCTTCTCGCTGTCGGCGCGTGATTCCGCCATTGCTCGGCAACTCCTTCTGCCACGAGGGATTGTGTGTCTCTCTGGCTATTCGGGACGGGTTTCTGTTTGGGGCGCCGCGCGGCGGCGCATCGCGCTAGGCCTGCAAAGGCCATTTGGAGGGGATTCGCGCATTTACTGGTGATTCCCGGGCCTCGTTTCCGGCCCCTCCACGCATCATAACAAATTCCGCACCGAAAGTAATCCTTACTTTCATGACAGTATAACTCAAGATTGCGTCGGCCTCAAGCCGACTCTTGAGCTTCCATCTGCGCGCGCCCTCTCAGAAGCGATTGCCGTGGCGTTGCAGGAGTCCCTTGCGGAAGCGACGGTGGGCGTGGGGCGCGTGGGAAACGCCGAAAGGTGGGCCGTGTCGAACCGAAAAGCCCATCCCGGCAAGCAGGGGTTCGCCGTTACTCCATAGCGCCCTCTCTCAACCACTCGTCGGTGTCCGCGCGCGAGGCGGAAACCAGGCCTTCAACCAGGCTTTCGCTGGGATGCTCCCGCAGATCCAATTCCGGGACGTCGTGAGGCAGGTTCATATGACTCCAGTCAATCTCGCGCACGAACTCGACGGAGCCATCCAAGTACAGCACGTTGCCTCCGCCCGTGCGCGGCCGAAACTGACGGAGGTAGCTGGGAATGTGCCCCTGCTCCCATTCCGACAGGCCGTACGGCTCAAGATCGAGAACCGCCACCCGGTCTTCCGAGGCGCCGCCGGCGAGATCCCACATCACCGGCCAACGGGGAACGGGCCGGGGCATGGGCGGAAGTTCGATGGGCCGGTCCGTGTACATCCCAAGATAGTCGTAGGAATTTCGGTAGCTTTGAACCTCCCCCATGTCGATGTTCAGCGGAATCTCGTCGGGTTCACCCACGGATGGCTCCAGAAAGCCGTCGGCCGCGCTGGACGGACACACCAGCAACTCGCGCGTCGTCAGATAGTGCGTCACAAAGTGTTGGTAGTCCTCCACCCCCAGCCCGCCTTCGCGCCAGGGCAGGCGGTTGTCATGCTCGCCGGCGTACAGCCGCAACGCCAGCCCGAGTTGGGACAAGTTCGCCATGCACGATGCGCGCCGCCCCTGCTCCCGCGCGCGGGCCAAGACGGGCAGCAAGATGGCCGCCAACACGCCGATGATGGCGATGACAAACATCAGCTCGATCAATGTAAAGCCATTGTTTCTCCGGATCGTCATCGCAACCGCCTCCAAGCGGCCCGGCGCACCCCGCCTTCGGTTCCAGTGAATTCCGCTTCCACTGTGGCGCGCGCTCGCGGATGTTCCTCGTCGCCGATCTCGCCATGCGACGTCACGCGCCAATTCGCCGCGCCGGCCCGCTCCACAGTGACGGTGAAACGGCCATCGCCCAATTCGATGTTCTCATCGCCCGCATAGGCGGCGTCGCGATCCAACTCCGCCATGGCCTGCGCAAGGCCCGCCTCGGCGAGATAGAACGCCGCCTCCCGCCAACGCCCGTCAGCGACCGCATCTCCCGTCATGCGGGTCAGCCCAAGAAAGCTCGCCGCAAGCAGGGTAACCGCGCTTAGATACAGCAGCGCGGCAAGGAGCGCGGCGCCCCTGTCTTTATCGCCAAACCCTGCGGTCTTCATCATTCGTCTCCGGAAACGTCGTTCCGCAACGCGCCGGTAACGTAGCGTGGAACAGGCTCTCGCTTCTCGCCAAAGACGTATACGGGCGTCAGCTCAAGGGTCACCTGCCGGACGTCCCGCCACTCGTCGGCGTCGAGCGACACGCGAACCCGCTCGAAATCAAGCCGGTAGCTCGCGGCGCGAACGGCGGCGCCATCTTCAAGGATCATCCAACCAAACCGGTCTTCCGGCTCCAGCAGGCCCAGGACCGCAATGCGGGCGTCGCCTTCGTTTTCTGGAGGCAGGGCAAGAACCAACGATTCCTCCGAAGTGTTCCACCCTGCCCCTTCGGGCAACACGGCCCCGGCGCTTCGGATGAGTTCGCGGACATCCCTGGACAGCCGATCCATCTCGCCGATACGGTCCAGGGCTTCGACGCCCGCCAGGTTCAACCGGTGCTGATTCAGAAACCCGGCCGCCGCTAGGTTGATCACCACAGCCAGCAGCGCGACACACACGACGAGTTCCAGCAAGGTATAGCCTTCGTTGGCGCGCAACGCGTGGTTCATGGCCCATGCTCCCCGGCGTACACCAAGGTGGTCAGGCTGCGCTCCATGACGCGTCCGCCCGCGCCGCGCCAACGCAAGATCGCCTGAACTTCGAAGAGGCCTTCGGTCCGCGCGCTCACCAGCCGCTCCATACCGGCGTCTTCCAGATGCTGCATGCCCGGCGGCGCGGTTTCGGTATTGCTCCAGGTGTCGAGGCCCATGGCGTCCATGGCTTGAACCGGCTCCATCGCGTACTGCAGGACCGACATGGCCATCAGCTCCTCCTGCTGCGCGCGCATGCGCTCCATACCCGTGTCATAGAGCGTGATGGCCCCGAAGACGCCCGCGCTCAACACGAACAGCGCGGCAATCAGCTCGACCAGCGCGAAACCGCTGCAAGGTCCCGCTTTCTTGGAGGACTTAGGGGGATGTAAATCCGTACCGCCGCCTTCCAGGCGGCATCCCATTGCGGACGAGACGCCGACGCAACGAAAGCCCCCCTTCGACGCCCAATTCCCATCGACGTGCGCACAAAGTCCCCCTTTTAAGGGGGATTTAGGGGGATGTAACTCCTCCCCCGTCCCGCGCTGGCTATTCATGGCGGCCATCATCGCGCTCCTCCCGTTCCGGCTGCTTCACCTCCGGCGGCAGCACCCGGAGTATCTCCTCGACCGTTGTCACGCCCCCGCGCGCTTTGTCCAATCCGTCCAGAAGCAGGGGCCGCATCCCGCTGTCCATCGCAACGCCATGCAGCGCCCGCGTCCGTTTCCGGGCGAGCACCGCCTCGGACAGCGCGTCGTCGACAAGGAGCAGTTCGCCCAGGGCGGTCCGCCCCTTGTATCCAATCCCCTGGCACGCCAGACAACCCTGGCCTCGCCGGTAACCGCCTTCGGCGCTCAACGAAAAAGCCGACAGCAGATGTGGGCCGGGCGTATAGGGCGCCGCGCACGCCTCGCAGACCCTGCGCACAAGCCGCTGCGCGAGCACGCCGGCCACCGACGAGGCCACGAGAAACTGCTCAACGCCCATGTCGAGCAAGCGCGTGAACACGCCCGCCGCCGTGCCGCAATGGATGGTGCTGATCACGAGATGGCCGGTGAGCCCCGCTTGGATCGCCATGTGCGCGGTCTCGGCGTCGCGGATCTCGCCAACGACAATGACCTCCGGATCCTGGCGCAGCAACGAACGCAACGCCGTCGCGAAGGTCAGCTCCGTGGGCGGGCCGATCTGGGTTTGCGCCACATTGCCGAGCCGGTATTCAACGGGGTCCTCGATGGTCACCACGTGAGGCGGCGTTTCGCGGTCCGCCATGAGCGCGCGGAGCAACGCGTAGATCGTCGTCGTCTTCCCGCTGGAGCTCGGCCCCGTAAGCAACAACACGCCACTGGCGCGTCCGGCGAGGCGCCGCAGGGTGTCAGTGACCGGTTGGGAAAGGCCGAGTTCGTTAAGACTCAGCGGCCGGTCCTGTTCGCCAAGCAAACGCAGGGACACCTTTTCCCCGTAAATCGTGGGGAACGCCGCCACGCGGAAGGCGCAACCACACCGGCTGCGATCCGGATCGATCCGGCCGTCTTGCGGCGCGTGCTTGTGGTACACGGCCATGCGCGCGAGCACTTTGATGCGCGCGACGAGCCGCTCCTGATGCGCCTTCGGCAACCGCGCCACGTCGTGCAGCAGGCCGTCGAGGCGGTAACGCAACGAAACGGCCTCCTCCCACGGCTCGAAGTGGATGTCACTCGCCCGCAGATCCGCGGCGGTCTGAAGAATCTGGTCGACGGCGTCGACGGCGCCCTGCTCCCCTTGTGCGAGGATGGCGCTCAACCGTTCACCGATCGCGTCAAGTTGCGTGCGCTTCGCCAGCGCCGCGGGTTCGGGCTTCAAGGTTTCGGACATGATTTCGTTGACCATCTCTTGCTCCACAGCCACACAACACCCGTTGCCAAGGGGACCGCTGGGAGCCGCACATGCGCCTTCGGTCCCGTGTCTCCGCGGAAGATCACAACATGGCCTCGATAAGGGCCATGTTCGCCCCAAAAACCACGTAGACCGTCGCGAATACGCATCCACCCAAGACCAGAATTGCGCACGGCAACACAACATCCCAAGTGATCCGCGCGACCTTGTCGTTCCGCGTCCGATAGAACGCCGCCGTCTGCCGCAACGTCTCGGCAAGCCTGCCGGCGCGCTCGCCGCAGGCGACGAAGGCGCGGTAACTTCGGGGGAGCACGGCGTGCTCGGCGTCCGCCGCCTCCGTGAGACTCAATCCTGCGCGCACGTGATCCGCCATGCGCCCAAACACAGCGGCGTACCGCGGGTCGAGGGGGGCCTTGGCCGCCGCACCCAAGGCTTCATCCAGGGGCGCGTCCGCTTCGATCAGCCGCGCCGTAATGTCCGAAGCCGTCGCGAGGTTCTGCCGCGCCAGCCAAGGCCCAACCAGGGGGATCGGCCCAAGCACACGGCTCAGCAACCGCCGTAAGAAGCGCCCCGGCCCGGAAAAGGGGCGGCAGCGAAGCACAGCCACGCCAAACACTGCGGCCACAAGCCCTCCAGCGCCGAGCCCGGCCCAGAGCGCGCCAGCTTCGACAGGCGCGCGCAAGGGTTCCCCGTAGTCCTGAAGGCTCTCGACGAGCGCGGGTGTGGTATGTATGCCGGTAAGCGCGGCAGCGACCAAAACGACAACGCTCAACAGACCCACGTAAAGCAGTTTCCCGCCCACATAGGCGTTGCGTTCGTGCTCGAAGGTCAAGTCTTGCGCAAGGGCTTCGAGCGCATCCGCAAGCGCCCCCGTCTCGTAGCCCGCCCGCACCCGCGCCACGTAGTCCGCCGGAAAGAAACGCGGCCGCGCCGCCATGGCGTCGGGCAAGCTCAAACCCGCCTCCAGATCGGACCGCAATACGCGGAACAGCCTTGGCAACCACGGGCTTGGCAAATCCTTCTCCATGTGCTCAAGACCCTCGGGCAACGGCCGGTTCGCGCGGACAATTAACGCAAGGCCTTGGGTGATCCGAATCAGATCCTCGGAACGCAGGGTGGGGGAACTGGGCGCGAGGATGCGAGGGTTAATGTACACGGGACCCTTCCAGCGGCGATCGGAGACGACTTCAATTCTCTTAGATAGACGACTACTCAACCGCGCCCTCCACCGTGACAGCGTAGGCGTCACCGGCTTGTCCTCAAGCGGCTCGGGCCGTTGGACCGGCGAAGATCGCTTCGATGAGCCGATGCGCCTCCCTGCTATGCGGCGCCACCAATTGGTCATGGGACTACCTCAACACGCCAACGCCGGCGTTGGCATAAGCGTCCGTAAAGGTCAATACGGGGTAATAAACGCTAAGGAAGCTCAGTCCAAGGACAATCCCCAACAGAATGATGATCCCCGGCAAGAGATAGACCTGCGCGCGCGCCAGGTAATTGTTGAACCACTGTCGTTGATCCGCCGCGAGTTGCGAGAGGCCCTGTTCGAGTCCGCCCTGATCCTCCGCGGCCCGCAGCGACCAGATGTAGAGCGCTGGAAACGATTGCCTCTCGGCCAGGGCGTCCGCCAGAGGAGCGCCGTTTTCGACGGCGGCGCGCGCTTGAAGGCCCGCCCGCGTCAACCGTGGGCTCCCCGACGCGCGGGCGGCAAGCTCCACACTGTCCGGCAACGGAACACCGGCGCGCAACATAAGCGCGAGCGTTTCCGTGAACCGCGTCAGCGCGCCTTCACGCCGGATGCGGGCCATGACGGGTACCCGGCGGATAATTAGTTCCTTGAAGTTCTCGATAATGCGACGGTCCTGCGTTCGATTCAACGCGAGTTTGCTCGTAGCAGCGACCACCGCGGCGAAAAGCAGCACGCCCACGCCGTAGCTTTGCAACCATTCGCCGAAACCCGCCCACATGCGTGTCACCGCGGGCACGGGTGTGTCCATGTCCGCCAACGCAGCCGCCATCTCTGGCGCGACGACGATGGCGAGAAGCGCGACGAGTCCAGTGCCCGCCACCAGGAGAATCGCCGGGTATATCATGATGATCTGGAGCCGGTTCACCGCGCTAGCCATGGTCCGCGCGTGCTGGGTCACCGCATCGAGCACGGCCGCGAGGTTGCCTGCTTTCTCTCCGGCCTGCACGAGGCTGACGTAGAAGGGCGGCAATTTCGCGCGGTGGACCTCAAGGGCGTCCGATAGCGCCATGCCGCCATTCAGCGCGTCCTGCAACTCCGTGAGGACTGGTTGCAGGCGCGGATTGCGGATGTCCTCGGACAACGCCCGGATGGCCGGCCCCAACGGTAGGCCGCTACGTGTGATGTAGGCCAGTTGTTCGTTGAGAAAGGCGAGGTCGTTCCATGTCAGCGGACCGCGCCGGAGCCAGGGCCGCTTTTCTTCGACGGCCTCGACTTGGCTGACCTGATAGCCTCGTTCTTCGAGGGTTAGCGTGGCCCGGCGCGCCGAGGCTTCTTCGATGACCGCTTCGACCGGATCACCGTTCGGGTCAATGGCCCGATAGCGGTATGTCGGCATCCTGCTTCTCCCATGCATTGCGTCCGGCGCGGCGTGCCTTCCGCCGTGCGCCACACATAATCTATGACAGAGGCAGGGAAAAGCGATCAGATTCGGTGAAACGCGTGGCGATTCGAAGCCGCCCCGGGGCAGGAGGACAGGACAGTCCCGCGGGATTTACCGGTCAGTGGTTAAGCCCGGAAAACGTCGCTGGACTGGGAGTATCGATTCTCGATTAAGGCCACACTATCACGCGGCGGGGCTTCCGGGTCTTCGGAGGGAGCAGCGGAGCTCCCGGCGCCATCCAGCCAAGCGTAGACCTCGGCAAGCTGCTCTCGTTGACGGACTAGCGCGTGCCCCGTTTCACTGTGCGACAGGGCGCTCAGAGCGGCGTCGCCCGACGCTTTCACAACGTCGGGTCCCGTCATGAGGCCCGTGACGGTGATCGCCGCAATGCCAGCGGCGGCGGCAAGGCGGGTCAGCGCGGGGCTGGCATGCTCCCAGCGCGTGAGGGGAACCGGCTCGATGGCCTCCTGCAAGGGCATATATGCAGCCACGGGGTAGGGATGCCGCAACGCGCGGCGCAACGCGCCGAACACCGCCCGCCATTCGTTGACCTCGGCCTGGCAGTCTTCGCAATGGGCCACATGGGCCGACACCGCCATGTGCTCATAGAACGGCAACGCGCCATCAAGCCAGTCAACCAGCGCTTCTTGACAATCCAAGCAGTTCATTGAGGCCACCTCGCATTACCGTGGATCCGATGCTTGCGGAGCGCTTCGCGCAGCTTCTTCAACGCCGCCAGCCGCCGGGATCGCACCGTGTTTACGGGACACTGCAACACAGACGCTGTCTCTTCGAGGGACAGTCCTTCCATGATTCGGAGCACGAGGGCCATCCGCTGGTCGTCCGGCAACGCGTCCAGCACGGCGTCCAGCACGGCGCGAACTCGCGCGTCTTCCTCGGCCTGTTCCGCGCGCTCATCGGGCCGCGGCGCCGGTGCTGCGGGAGTGATGGGCGTTGGCCCGTCAAGGTCGAAGCGCGAGCCGAGCCGGGCCTCGCGGCCCATCCGGCGGCAATGCTCCAGCCAGACAAAGCGGGCGATGGCGAAGAGATAGGCGGGGAAAGGGCCCGTGGCGGCGTAGCGGCGGCGCAGGCGCCACACACGCATGAAGGTGTCTTGCGCCAGGTCTTCCGCTGTGTCGGTCTCCCGGCCCAAGGCGTAGAAGAAGTTCTGCAGTTTTCCGGTGTAGCGCTGATACAGTAACGCGAACGCGGGCTCGTCGTCCTCGCGCACCCGCTCCATCAACGCCACGTCGGTTTCGGATGTCCGGCCGGTCATCAGATCGCCTTTCCATGACTTCGCTGCCAGTATATGGCATTTTGGGGAAAGAGCGATCAGATTTTCGTGGAGATTCGTTCAGGCGGGCCTACCGCGTTGGCCACACGGGGCGCGCGCCAGCGTAGGGAGGCGTCTTCCCGGCGTGGCGCGGACTCACGCGGTTTGGCGGCGGAGTTGGCCGCAGGCGGCGCTGATGTCTTGGCCGCGCTCGCGGCGGAGGGTGGCGGTGACGCCTTTGCGGGCGAGCATGTCGCGGAAGGCTTCGCAACGCTTCCGGCTGGGCGCCTTGTAGTCAAGTTCTTCCACGGGATTGTAGGGAATGAGGTTGACGGTGGCCTTCAGTCCGTCCATGAACTCGGCGAGTTCCTTGGCGTGTTCGGGCAGATCGTTCACGCCTTCGAGGAGGGTCCACTCGAAGGTGATCTGGCGGCCGCTCGCGAGGATGTAGTACTCGATGCTCTCGCGCAGTTCGGCGAGAGGGTACTTCCGGTTCAGCGGCACGAGGACGGAGCGGAGGGCGTCGTTGGCGGCGTGGAGGGACACGCTCAGGCGCACCTGCCACGGCTCGTGGGCGAAGCGCCGGACGCCGTTCACCTCGCCCACGGTCGAAATGGTAATGCGGCGTTGCCCGATGTTCAGGCCGTTCGGGTCCATGAGCAGTTCGGCGCTCTTCATAACGGCGCCATAGTTGCGGAAGGGTTCGCCCATGCCCATATAGACGATGTTCGGCTTGCGTCCGTCAAGGTCAACGCCGGCGAGCATGGCGGAGGCCTGCGCCGCGATTTCGCCGGGCGCGAGGTTCCGCTTGTAGCCTGACAGGCCCGTGGCGCAAAAGGAACACTTGACCGCGCAGCCCACTTGGCTGGAAAGGCACAGGGTGGCGCGGTCCCGGTCGCGGATGAGCACGGACTCGACGGTTTCGCCGTCGGCGAGGCGGAAGACGGCCTTGCGCGTCCCCGCGGAACGCTGGGATTCCGCGAGTTGGACGGTCTCCAGCGGTTCGATGCGGACCTGATGGGCGGCGCGCTGGCGCAACTCCTTGGGCAGGTCGCTCATGTCCGCTAAATCCTGGACGCCCTTCTGGTGTATCCAGCGGAAGATCTGCCGCCCGCGGTAGGGCTCAAGGTCCAATGCGTCCGCGATTTCCTGGGGGAGCAGGCTGCTCAGCAGGGGGGGCTTCACCCCCGGTGTAGGCGGCGCGGTAGCGTTCGTCGATCGTGAAGAGGTCATCATCCAGTTCCGGGTTGGCTTCAATGGCGCGGAAACTAAAGGCCATTACGGTGTCTTCGTGGGGATACTCGGCGTTGATTTCCGCGGGAAAGCGGAAGCCGTTGATTTCGCGGTAGCTTGACAGGGTCGTCACGGCGATGGGATTCCCGCCGGGGCCCAGCCGTTCGTTGCGGACCACAACCCATGGCGGGCCGGCGGCGTAGACGCGGCGGTGGGGCCGCCAGCGCGATCCGATCTCCAGCAAGGCCACGCCCTGATCTTCGTCATAGTCTACCATGCGGACCTGGTTCGCCGGTAACGCGTCCCACGTCTCCGGCATGAACATCTCCCGGACGATGTCGACCGGCGACACGCTGAAGGGCACGCTGGCGAACCGGACGCCCTCAAGCTCGTAGAACACGAGATCCTCCGTCGGGAACTCCAGGAGGAATTCCTCTCCCGCCGCGGTCAACCGGCAGACGACCGCGCCCGTGAGCCGGTGACGGCCCGTCACGTGGAGGTCGTGGGGCCGCTGGAAGAGCACGCT
>SLHB01000107.1 GCA_007136375.1 Candidatus Hydrogenedentota bacterium | reverse complement strand
TCCCATCAAGACCAAATCACGCTTTCCACGCCGGGCCACGGCGCGATGCACGATGTCACGGAAAAGGTTCAAGCGATTGTGGCCGCTTCGGGCGTTCGGACGGGCCTGGCGCACGTATTCAACATCGGAAGCACGGGCGCCATGGGAACCATCGAGTTCGAGCCGGGCCTGCAAGAGGACTTGCCGAATATCCTGGACAAGCTCATGCCGCCCAGCCGCGACTATGGCCATGAGCGGGCCTGGCGGGACGGCAACGGCCACTCCCACCTCCAGGCTTCCACCCTCGGTCCGGAGATCACCGTGCCTGTGGTGGACGGCGCCTTGGCCCTGGGCACGTGGCAGCAAATCTTTCATCTGGAGTGTGACGTGAAGCCCCGAAACCGCGTCATCGTCGTCACGGTAATGGGCGACTGAACAGCGCGCGGAGCTTATAGCAAGAGGCTACGCCCCCTGTCCATGTGGAACAACCAGGAGGAACCGGTCATGCGGCGTACAGCGGGACAACCCTATTCGCGGGCCCTCAACCCGGCCCTTATGCTTGCGCTCCTGGCGCTCATCGCAACGCCCACGGCGGGGGCCAATGGCGGCGCGATCCAGCCTTGGCCGGAGAACCCCCGCTACTGGGAATTCCAGGGCGAGCCCACCCTGCTCCTGGGAGGCTTCGAAACCGCGTCGCCCCACGCCTGGGAGCCGGAGCGGTTCATCGAGCAGCTGGATGTTCTCGTGGAAAGCGGGGGGAACTACCTCCGTTGCATCACCTACGCCCGGGACCACTGGCATCCGGACTTGCCCACGCCCTGGCGCCAGTTGGACGACGGGCGCTTCGACCTCGACGCGTGGAACCCCATCTACTGGGAGCGGCTGGAGGGCGTTCTGGAGGCGTCGGCCGAGCGGGGCGTGGTGGTGCAGATCGAGTTTTGGGACGGACAGAATTTTCAGCGCCGCTGGGAAGGCGAAGAGAGCCGGGAGCGCTGGCGCCGAAATCCGATGAACCCCGAGAACAACGTCAACTACGCGGCGGAGGAAACGACGCTGCCCGCCAACTGGGAGCCGTCGTTTGAGAACGAGCCTCACCCCGCTTTGCTCACCGTTCCCACGCTGAACGATGACCCCACGGCGCTGGTCTATCAGGAGCGGTTCGTGAGGGAAGTGCTGGATCGCGCGCTGGACTACGGGAACGTGCTCTTCGTCCCGAAGAACGAGTCCTGGGCGCCTCAGGAATGGTCGAACCACTGGGCCGAATTCACGCGGCGCGTGGCGGCGGAGCGGGGACGGACGGCTTACGTGGGCGACATGCGCTTCACTCCCGACGCGGACCCTGTCACTGAGCACGGCTTTGATTTCGCCGAGCTGTCCCAGAGCGCGAGCGGCGCGAGCCGGCCTTCGGGTTCGGACGTCGGCCAAGGCCATTTCGACGCTATCGCGGCGGAGATGGCTAAACTGGACAGCCGCCCGGCGCCCGCGAACAGCGTCAAACAGTACGCGGCTGGAGACGAAGGCGTGGAGCGGGTGTGGCGCACCGTCTTCGCGGGTCAAGCCTCGGCGCGGTTTCACCGGCCAGACTGGGGGCTCGGCCTCAACGCGCGGGCCCAGGCGAACATCCGGAGTCTGCGCGCCGTGACGGACGCTATCGGCGTGTTCAACGTCCAGCCCCACCAGGAAGCGGGCGAGTTGCTCCGGGATCGGGAGGAGAACGAGGCCTACGTCATGGCGGATCCCGGCCGGGTCTACGCCGTTTTCTTCACCGGCGGGGGCGAAGCTGTGGAGCTGGACGTGTCGGCCATGGAGGGCGATGTCCTCGTGCGCTGGATCGACCCGAACACGGGGGAATGGATGGACGGCGAGGAAACCCACGCCGGACCGGCGGCGTCCCTCGCCAAACCCAGCGACGGCCAGTGGGTCGCCGTGGTGACGCCGACGAAGAGCGGTTCATCCCGCTAGGGATAGCCAGGGGCTAAGCCGGCGCCGGCGGCGATACCCTCTGTCCGGCGCCGGGTCATTCGCCTCCGCCAAACCTCGCCGTATACACGCGGACGACGCCGGTTTCGCCGTCCATGAACAGGGCCTGATAACGGAGCGCGCCGGGCGTGGCCGCCGACGCCGCGTCGAAGAGGCAATTCTGAGGCGTTCCAGTGGGCGCGTCGATGGTCTCCCACGTAGCGCCATTGTCCAGCGTCCGGTGCAGTTGGCCGGATCCGGAGGCGGTGATGGCCCCGCTGTCATCGGACAGGAACCGGGAGGGGAATCCAGCGGGGAACGTCTCCGGCGCGGTCCACCCTTCATCGGGCCGCCAAAAGGACCAGAGGGCGCCCCGTTCCGTATTCCGGAACGACACAACGGGAACGCCGTCCGCCGTTACGCCCACGTGGCTGAGGTTGTAGAGGCGGGAGCCGTCTTCCGTGGACACCGGAGGCTCCACCACTGTGTCGCCGGACGTGAAGGTGATGGGCAAGGACTCAATGACGCTTCCGTCGGCGCGGCGGAAGGCTTCGCCGCCGTCGTCCGACACAGCGTAGCCCACATGAGTGCTGTCGTGGCCGCCGCCGTCGCCGTCGAGTTGCCCCGCCCAGGTCAAGTGCATACGGTTGGCTTCACAGAAGAAGATGCGCGTCTTCAGGCCCTGATAGGCCGTCCCTTCCTGTTTGTCCACCCAGATGGTGGTCCGCTCGCCGTGTTCGTAGTCCGTCCCGCCGAGCATGTCCCACCGGCGCGCATCCGCGTCATAACGGGCCACGCCGCTGGCCATGATGCCGGGACTCCAGCCCGTGCCGAACCGCACGCGATGCCGGAAGGCCACATAGAGCACGCCGTCCCGGCAGCGGGCGAAGTAGGGATAGCTGATCCATTCGCCGGGCGGCGCCCGGTCCGCATCGCCGCCGCGGAAGGTGAACGAGGAGATGTCCCCAGGCGCGTCGGAGACGAAGTACTGCCACGGGTGCTCCGCATGGGGATTCGTCTCCTCGTCGTTGAGGTAGGGCGAATTGTGCATGTTGCCGGCGACATGGATGTAGCCGTCGCGGCAGATCCCCACGGACGGCGCGGCGTGGTAAAGGTCGATCCGGGTGTGCTCGATGACGGTGTTGGTTTGGACGGCGCCTTCCGGGTCTTTCTTCGCGACCATGGTGCGCAGATCGCTATCGACCCAGACCGTGTAGATGCTGCCTTCGTGCGCGGCCACGGGAGACATGTAGTCGCCCCGGGTGTTTTCGTGGGCGTCAAACTCCATCTCGAGGACGAATTCCACGTCCGCCCACGCGCCGCCCGCCAGCGCCCCGGCGATCAGCGCGGCAAGCGCGAGACTCCGCGCGGCCCTGCTCCATGCCCTGCTCATGCTTCCCCTCCTTTTCCGTCCCCGCCGGTCAGGTGAAGCCGCTTCACTAGGCGGCTACCGGCGCCGCTTCACTAGGCGGCTACCGGCGCCGCTTCACTAGGCGGCTACCGGCGCCGCTTCACTAGGCGGCTACCGGCGCCGCTTCACCAGAAGATGATGTACAGGGCCACTACCGCCGCCAGGATCAGCCCGCCATAGAGATACTGGCGGGGATGGGGCTCCACATTGACGTCGGACACGGGCATCGTGCGGGGCTCGGACAAGGGATTCCGGGCGGTCAGAATCGTCATGACGATGACCACGATGACGAGGGTCAGGAACATGTGGTGCAGATAGGGCATCTGGGTGAAGCGGAAGACCAGCGCGGCGAAGCCTTCCACGGCTTGGGGCGCGTCGCCGACTACCCGAACGACGCCGCCGTTTTCGCCGTAGCCGAAGCCCATGGCGGACATGATCCAGCCGGGCACGCGGCAGATGGCGTAGATGGCCGGGCCGATGATGAGGCTGATCTTCCCGGCGATGACCGGCGCCTTCGGGACGATGAGCCCGAAGAAGAAAACGGCCACGATGCCCGGCGAGATGAAGCCCCAGACTTCCTGGATGTAATGGAAGACGCCGTGGAACAACCCCGGCAAGGGCGCCATGACGCAGGCGACAAGGGCGATGACGGCGGTGGCGGTCCGGCCGACGAACACGTTCCGTTCGCCGGAGGCCGAGGCTTCAGGGTTGATGAATTTGTTGTGAATGTCCACCGTGTACATGGTGGCGGCGGAGTTGATCCCGGAGTTGAAGGTGGACATCACGGCGCCCGCCAACGCGGCCAGCATCACGCCGCGGAGGAAGGGCGGCATGATTTGGGCGATGAGGTGGGGATAGGCCATTTCGCCCGCCCGCGCCATGTCCCCTCCGGCCCGCTCAAGGATCACGTCGCCGTAGAGCTGGAAGGCGATGATGCCCGGCACAACGATGATGAAGGGCATGATGAGCTTGAACCCGCAGGCGAGGAAGATGCCCTTCTGGCCCTCGGCGAGGGTCCGGGCGCCCAGGGCCCGCTGCGTGATGAACTGGTTCATGCCCCAATAGAACAAGTTGGGAATGAGCATGCCCGTGAACAGGGCGATCCATGGGATGTGGGGATCGTCGAGGGGCCGGCCCACGTGGAGGCGGTCGGCGTTCTCCTCGCTGAACGTGCTCCAACCCTCGAAGACGCTGCCGCCGGACACGCCGAAGTCGGTCAGCTCGCCGCCGCCGATAAGCTTGAGCCCTAGGAACAAAACGATGGCGCCGCCGATGAGCATGGCCGCGCCCTGCAACAGGTCGGACCAGACGACGGCGCGCAACCCGCCGTAGACGGTGTACGCCGCGGCGATAATGCCGATGAGCCAGGCGCCGGCCCAGGTCGTCCAAAACATGGCCGCTTGCGGGCTCATGTCGAAACGCTCCGCCAGCATGGCGCTGAAGCCAAAGACGCCATCCAGCCCCCGGGCGCCACTGTAGAGAACGGTCACGAGCAAGGCCAGCACGGTCAAGGTCATCAAGAACACGGACATGATCGTGCGCGTGGTCCCATCGTAGCGGTACTCCAGGTACTCAGGCATGGTGTAGATGCCCGCCTGCAAGAACCTGGGCAAGAGCCACCATGCGAGGACCACCAGGGCGACAGCGGCTATCCACTCATAGCTGGCGATAGCGAGGCCGAGCTCGCCAAAGCCCGTGCCGGCCATCCCTACGAAATGCTCCGTGGAGATGTTGGACGCGATGAGGGAAAACCCGATGAGCGGCCAGGTGAGGCTTCGGCCAGCGAGGAAATAGGCCGCGCCCCCCGTCTTTTCCTTGCGCGAGGCGTATAGTGAAACGCCCACGACGAGCGCAAGGAAGCCCACGAAGATCACGACATCCCAAAAGGTCAGAATCATTGCCGGGCCCCCCTCTTGTGTTGTCCCGCTCCGCCCACGCGCGGACATCCGCCGAGCGCGCCGCGCCATTGGCGGCAAAGCATACCAACGGACCCGTTGCGCCGCAACCCCGGGCGGCGGGCGGCGCCATGGCAAGACCGGTGTAGATTCGCGCTAATTTGCACCAAAATGGCACGGTAATTGCTTGAATGCGCGTTTCACCGGTGTTACGTTATATACGGAAGTGATCGGTCCATGAAACAACGGCCCGCGGCGGACTTTTCCCGTTGCTCCAGGCGGCGGAGCGTCGGCCGCGCAAACCGGCAAACACGCGCCAAAGTGAGGTGATGGCCATGAAACGGCAACTGCTTGTAGCGCTCATGAGCCTGGTTCTTGTGGCCGGACTTAGCCAGGCGGACACCATCGTGTTCAGCGACGGCGAGACCCTGGAGGACGTCATCGTCCGGGAAGGGCTATCCAGGTATTACATCCAACTGCCCAATGAAGGCCGCGTCCGGACGGCCAGCATGGACGAGGTGGAGTCGGTGCGGCAAAGCAACGACCCCGCCCACCGTGACGCCCTAATCAATCAATGGGAACAGGCCCGCGAACAGCGGCGGGCGGCGCCTTCCGACCCGGCGGTGGCCGAAGCGGAGCGGAACGCCCAGGCGTTGCGGGAAGCCCGCGGGCCCGTATCTAGCACTTCCGAGGACAGCGGCGGCTCCGACATTATCCGGAGCAATCCAACGGGCGGCGGCTCCGGCCGGGGCATGATCACCGCCCAGGGCCCTGAAGCTGGAATCGCCATTAACGGCGTGGTCCGCCGCGTCAGCCTCGACGATGTGACGCTCCGGCAAGCCCTGTCCGCTCTGTTGCGGCCCGTGAACCTCGACTACGCCGTGGAGAACGGGTTCATCTACGTGAGCACGCCGGAACGGCTGCGCCATGAGAGCTTCGAGGACCTGGAGACCGAGGTCTACGAACTGGCGGCCAGCGCGGACACCATGCCGAAGATCGTCGTACAGAACCCCGGCGGATCCGCCGGACAAGTCGCG
>SLHB01000382.1 GCA_007136375.1 Candidatus Hydrogenedentota bacterium | reverse complement strand
TTGTTCCGTTAAGCCCTATCGCGCCATCGTCGGCGGGGCTGACGTTCCGCAAGCCGGTTACGCGACGACCAGGGCGTCAAAACGGGTCTCCGCGGGCCGTTTTCGGCGCGATCCGGCGTGGCAGTCTTGATAGCGAGCGCTCCGTGGGTTATCATCACGCACTCAGTTTCCAGTGCGGCTTGCCCGGGGCGGATCGCCGTTTTCACGCGCCAGAGGGGAAGGCGCGTCCTCACCCGAGAGCCTTTGGAGGGGGACGTGTGTGCTTCGCGGCCGCCGATCCTCCGGCCGCCGCCGCGTCATCTTGGGAGGAGTGACCCTTGCACGCTATCAAGTTCTTTAAGGAATTCCTCGCGGCCCCGGTGAATGTGGGCGCGATGGCGGCCAGCTCCACGGGTCTCGCGGAGATGGTGACCGACGCGGCCAACCTTCCGGAGGACGGCGTGATCGTCGAGTGGGGGCCCGGAACGGGCGTAATGACCCGGAAAGTCCTCGAAAAGGCGCCGAAAAGCACGTTCATCACCATCGAAATCCAGGAGGATTTCGTGAAAATCATGCGGGAACACTTTCCCGATGTGGCCGTCATAGATGGTTCGGCCGAGGACACAGCCCGGTATCTCCAAGAGGCCGGCGCCGAGAAGTGCGACGCCATCGTCTCCGGCCTGCCTTGGGCCGGCTTCCCGGAGGACTTGCAGGACCGTCTTCTGGCCGCGGCCATGGATGTCCTCAAGCCCGGCGGCCGGTTCGTCACATACACCTATCTGTTGAGCCCGTACCTTCCGGGGGGGCGCCGTTTTCGCGCGAAGCTCAACAAAACGTTCTCGAAGGTGGGGACGACGCCCATGGTCTGGAAGAACCTCCCGCCGGCCTTCGTCTATTGGGCCGAGCCTTGACGCGGCTCCGCGTCCGGGGACCGCGCGTTCCGGAGGGAAAGGGGGCGGGCCGATGCGCTCCGCGTTGATGGTTTGGGGCGGCTGGGAAGGCCACGAGCCGAAGGCTTGCTGCGAACGTCTAGCGCCGTACCTTGAAGCCCAGCGGATGCGCGTCACGCTTGAAAACTCGTTGGACGCATTTGCCGATCTCGAACGCCTGCGGGAAGTTCGGCTCATTGTGCCTTGCTGGACCATGGGAGCGTTGTCGCCGGAGCAGGAACAGGGGCTCACGGCGGCGGTGGAAGAGGGGACCGGGCTGGCGGGCTGGCACGGCGGCATGTGCGACGCTTTCCGGAGCAACGTGGCGTATCAGTGGATGACGGGCGGGCAATGGGTGGCGCATCCCGGCGACTTCATTGACTACGACGTGACCATCGCGAAGCCCAGCGACCCGATTATGAAGGGCCTGACGGATTTTCGGGTCCATTCCGAACAGTACTACATGCACGTCGATCCGTCGAATGATGTCCTCGCCACGACGGCGTTTTCCGGCCGTCACGCGCCCTGGATCGAAGGGACGGTCATGCCCGTGGCGTGGAAACGGATGCACGGCAAGGGGCGGGTCTTCTACAGCAGCCTGGGACATTGCGCGCGGGAGTTTGACGTCTTCGAGGTCCGGGAGATCATCCAGCGCGGCATGCTCTGGGCGAGCGGCTTGGACAGTTCACCGGCATAGCGGACGTCCGGCTCTCCGCGGGCGCAAGGGAAGGATAGGCATGGCGGCGCGCGCAGGCGTCATCGGGTGCGGCAACATCTCCGGCATCTACTTCGAAAACAGCAAGCGGTTCCAAGCTTTCGACATCGTGGCTTGCGCCGACCGCGTCCATGAGCGGGCCCGGGCAATGGCGGAACGCCATGGCCAGGCGCGGGCGGTCACGGTGGACGACCTGTTGGCGGATCCGGCCATCGCCATCGTGATCAACCTCACCACGCCGGAGGCTCACGGCGAGATCGCCGCCGCCGCGTTGGACGCGGGCAAGGCGATCTACAACGAGAAGCCCCTCGCGTTGACCGTCGAGGACGGGGAGCGCCTTCTGGACCTTGCCCGGCGGGCGGACCGGCGCGTGGGCTGCGCCCCGGACACTTTCCTCGGCGGCGGGCTGCAGACGTGCCGGAAGGTCATCGATAGCGGCTGGATCGGCGAGCCCGTCTCGGCCACCGCCTTCATGCAATGCCACGGCCACGAGCACTGGCATCCGGATCCCGAGTTTTACTACGCGGAAGGAGGCGGCCCCATGCTCGACATGGGCCCCTACTATCTCACCGCGTTGGTTAGCCTGCTGGGACCGGTGGCGCGGGTGTCGGGCGCCACGCGAAAGGCCTTTTCCGAGCGCGTCGTCACCAGCGAGCCCAAGCGGGGCGCGGTCATTCCCGTGGAGACGCCCACCCACTACGCCGGGGTGATGGAGTTCGCCAACGGGGCGGTGGGAACCATCATAACCAGCTTTGACGTCTGGGCCCACAACCTGCCGCGCCTGGAGATCCACGGGACTGAAGGATCCCTCAGCCTCCCGGACCCCAACACCTTCGGCGGGCCTGTCAGGGTGTGGCGGCGCGATCACGGCGCTTGGGAAGATGTCCCCCTCGCCTTTGGGCACGCAGACAACAGCCGGGGCATCGGCGTCGCCGACATGGCCGCCGCGATGCGCTCCGGCCGGCCCCACCGCGCCAATGGTGAGATGGCGCTGCACGTCTTGGAAGTCATGCGGGCCTTCGAGATCGCTTCATCCGAAGGCGTTTGCGCCGCGATAAAGACCGCGTGCGGCGCGCCCGCTCCGTTCCCGCCGGGTCTTCAGGACGGAGAGACGGACGCCTGAGACGCCCGTTCCGGCAACCGCCTAGAGCGGCGCCACGCCCAGAAGGATCTCGCGGATCTCCGTGATGAGATCTTGGTGAACCCGCAGGACTTCGTCCCGCCCTTCCACGATGGCGTAGCGGTGGATGCTGTTGTCCTCGGCGGGCGATCCCACCCGGAGCGGCCCCAGGGTTTCGCCGTCCGCTTGCACCGTGACTTCGAGGATAGGCGTGTCGAGGCCATATACGCCGACGTCGGCGGGAATGCTCGCGGCCGTCCGGGCGACAGCGCGGGTTTCCGACAGCGTCTCCACGAGGGCCATCGCGTCGCTCTGCGTGTCCCATGCGTGGTC
This sequence comes from Candidatus Hydrogenedentota bacterium, assembly GCA_007136375.1. GTDB lineage: Bacteria > Hydrogenedentota > Hydrogenedentia > Hydrogenedentales > SLHB01 > SLHB01. Next base: position 17,838 of record SLHB01000382.1, on the reverse strand, counting down.
CGCCGGCGTTTCCACGCGCCAAAGGTTGTCGCGCAGGGGGAAGGCGTAATCCTCGCCCTCGAAGGTCATGACGATCCGTTCCGCGTCGCCGGGCTGGAAGCGGAGCAGCCGCTTGCTCTGGAAGTCGAACAGCGTCATGCGAAGGACGGCCACGGCCTCGGGGCTGATTTGAAACGCGGCGCCGGTGTCCTGCGTGGCGTAGTAGGTCTCCTGGTCCTCGCTCTCCGGCAGATGCACGCGTCCAAGGGCGATGCGGTCGGGTTCGTCGAGGTCCGCGTAATGGAGATCAACGGTGATCTCCGGATCCTCCATCGACACGCCGGGCGCGTCTTCGTTCACGTGCCGGCCCCCCTCCAGCATCCGCAAGGCGCTGACAAACCGGGAGATGGCGGCTTGGTCGCTTTGCGCCACGGCGGGTTCGGCCACCCGCCAGCCCGCGTTGGGGTCGTTCTCCAGGAGAATCGACTCCTCCTGCCGGTTGTAGGCCACTCGCTCCAACTCCCGGACACTGCTCCGTGTAATGAGCTCGCGCTGCCGGATTGCGTCGGGCGACTCGGGCAAGAAGGTGATGATACTGGCGTCCACCACCGCCACCCAGGGCTTGCCTTCGCGCTGCACGTAAATGCCGCCTTCGCCGCCGTCGAGGCTGTAGGAGCCGAAGTAGAGGGCCTGGCTGGTTTCGTCCTCCCGGTGGAGCACCACTTTGGCGCCCGCGGGATCAAGGCCATAGTCGGACAGATCCTCCGGATCGTCGATGAACCGGTCCGCCACGGCGTACTGGATTTCGTTGACCAGGCGCGTCACGGATTCCTGGTGCGCCAAAGTGTCGATGGGGGAGGTGATGCGCCAATGTTCCTCGTCCATCTTGTCCACGATGATGGGCGGCGTTTCCCGGGGCCGGATGCGCGAGAATTCGAGGCGCGTCACCGGCGAGTCCGGCGCTTCCGCGATGAAACGGTCCCGCAAGTCGATGAAGGCGCGGTCAAGCTCCCGGTAGGTGTCGTCTCCCGTGATGAACACCGCGCCCGACTCGTCCTGGGCATAGCGTCTTGTTTGGGTCGGCTCCATCGTTCCGAAGGCGACGCTGACCGCCTCGCCGTCCCGGGTTTCCGCTTCGAAGCGGACGGGAGGGCGGTGAAGACCGTAGGCTTCCGGATCCTCGGCGGTCATGGCCACGGTGCGGTCGTTGGTCATTTCGGCGATGGCCCGGGCGATGCGGTTCCACACGGGGTGGCTCGCGTCTACTTCGTGGGGCTCTTCGATGGCCCAGCGGACGTCGTCCACGCGGCGCGCGGTGACGGGCGGCTCCCCGGCCTTGGTCACGGTAATCCGGACGAGATCCTCTTGCGCGTAAGGCGCCACGCGCCGGGCCTCCCGGTCCCGCACTTCGGTTTGTTGCTCGGTGTGGAGCATGAGGAAGTATCCGCCGGCGAGAACGGCGAGGGCCGCCAAAAGCAGGATGGTGCTGCGCAAGCTCATTGATACTTCCTCCGCGCGGCGTACACGGCCAGACCGCTCACCAGACAAAGCTGCAACACGCCGAGCGTGGCCATCCAGGCGATAAACTGCTCTTGGCCGTCGGTCAAGAATATGGGATCCGTCCGTCCTTCGGAAGGCCGTATGGCGATGAGTTCCTCGCTCTCGGTGAGCCAGGCCATCGTGTTCAACAGAAAGTTCTGGTGGCTCGCGAGATGGGGCAGCATGGCGTTGGAGGCGAACTCCGTCGCGCCCACGGCGACGAGGCGCGCGTCCCGGGTTTCTCCCGTGTCGCCGGCAGGCACGTCCGTTTGCCGGGTCGCCGCCATGGCGAGGGGCAGCGGTCCTTGCGGCTCGTCGTCCGAGCGCTGGGCTTGGCCGGTCTCGAAGAGGAAATCCAGGTCCAACTCTTGCCAGAAGTCAGGCGTGGACCGGAGCAAGGCCGTGCGGGTGACGCCTTCCGGCCGGTTCTCCGTGGGCGTAACGGGCCGCGCCAGCACGAAGACCATTTGCTGGGCAAACCCTTGGGTGATGGGATGGCGGTAGTTGAAGCTGCCCATGAAGCGCCCTTCGGCGTCGTGCTCCTCGCCGAAGAGGGTGCTGTCGTTGCTTAGGACTAGTTGAGTTTGGTGTTGTTGGGAGACGAGCAATCCGTCGTCCATGCGCACGCCGAACTGCGCCTCGATCCACGGCCGGAGATTCTCCACTTGGAGCATCCCCGCGTCGTGGCGCCGCCACGGATCGAGCATAATCATGATGCGGCCGCCCCGCTCGACGTACGCCTGGAGCGCGGTGATGCTGCGGGGATTCAGGTCGCTGCGGGGGCCGTTGATGACGAGGACGTCCGCGTTGGCCGGCACTTGGGGATCCGCGTGGTCCAATTCGAGCTGCTCCACGGTGTAGCCTTCGCTTTCAAGGAGCACGCGGACCGCGCTGAATCCCGACTCCGGGTCCCGGTCGAATACGTCCCGCTCGCCGTGTCCCGTCAGGAAATACACCCTGGGCTCCCGCTCGCGAACCACGTTGACGAGGGCGTTGGTGAAGGCGCGTTCCTCGATTTGGGGATTCGCTCCGGACAGGGAGATGGCCCGATGGCGCGAGCCCGAGCGGACCACGATGGTCCCCTGAGGCGACACGCGGTCCAGCCCCACGCCCGCGAGGCGGGCTTGATCTACCTGGGGATCGAGAAACTCGACGTGAAAGTGGTCTTCATTGTGTTGGCCGATGCGGGCGAGGAAGCGCTGGGCGTGATCCCGCCCAAGATTCGCCAACCGGTCGCCCGTGTCCGTGAAGAAGCACAGAACCTCCACGTCTTCCGTCAAGTTTTGCACGACCTGGGTCGTAATGGGCGAAAGCTCGCGCCGGCCTTCGCGGGTGAGGTCCCAGAACTGGTCCCAGTGGCTTGCGAAGGCGTAGACGGTCATGCAGATCGCGAGAAAGACGGCGGATCCGACGACGCTGTTGAGGCCGTAGAGGGTCTGGTTGCTGTCCGTGCTTCGGGCGGCGCGCACGAGGGTCAGGACCAGCCAGACCACGCCACCGGCGAGGCCCAGGATGATGGGAATCATCACGGGCCGGGAGAAGAACTCCTCCTGGACCATCAGCACATTGAGGCCCACGGCGAAGAGGATAATGCTGCCAAAGCCACACAGTTTGCGGGCCAAAGTCATGGGGTTACGCCCTCCATTTCCGGGATTCGAACGCGCGGAAGGTCAAGAACAAAAAGAAGGCGGCGAAGAGCACGTAGTAGGCCACATCGTGGGGGTAGATGATCCCCTGGGCCAGGTCTTGGGCGTGGGCGTCCAGGGGCAGCGAGACGATAATCTCGCGGATGACGCCGTAGAGGAAGCTGGCCAGCAGGACCGCGCCTTCGGGCCATTCCTCCGGCGTGGGGATGGCCTGGGGCAAGTCGCGCCCCATGGTGCCCAGGATCCAGGAGATGAGCGCGGCGCCGAAGGTGGCCGTGCCCGCCGTCACCTGATTGCTCGACACGGCGGAGATGAACAAGCCCAGGCTGAAGAACGCCGCGCCCATGAGGAACACCGTGATCAGGCCGAAGAAGAGTACGGCGGGCTCAACCGGCGTAAACGAGCCCATGATCGTTAGGTGAATACCCACGATAATCATCATCACCAGCAGCGTTCCCAGCGCCGCCAGGTACTTGCCGAAGATGATCTCCCGGTCGCGGAGCGGATGGGTGAGCAACAGCTCCATGGTGCCGCGGTTCCGCTCCTCGGACAGGAGCCGCATGGTCACCAGGGGCCCGATGAACATGATGAGTTGGCCGCACAGCACCAAGAAGGGGCTGAGCATCCATTCTTCAAGCTCGGGAATGCCGTCATAGGCGTAGGCCGACGGGTTCTGCGTTATCCGGGCGTAGATGATGAAGCTGCCCGTGAAATACAGGCCGGATATGGCCGCGTACACGCTAATGATGACGTACCCCACGGGCGTCGTGAAGTAACTGACGAACTCACGTTTGCAGACCGCCCAAATGGACCTCATGACGCGGCGGCTCCTTCATCGCTGCTGATGGCTTCCACAAAAACGTCCTCCAGCGTGCGGGCCCGTTCTCTCAGGCTCTCCAGTTCGTAGCCTCCGTTGACGAGGGCTTGTGCGATGCGCGCCTGAATGCCGGCGCCGGTCTTGGCTTCCACTACGAAGGGCCCCGCTCCGTCCAGTTTAACGTTGCGTACGCCCTCTAGGTTGGCCAAGAGCCTCTCGACCTCCTCGCGGGGGCCCCGCGCGTCCACTTCAATATGCGTCATGCCCGCCTTTGGTCCCGCGAGATTCTCCATTGTGTCTTGGGCCACGAGGCGGCCGTTGTGGATGATCAAGACCCGCTGGCAGATCATGGACACCTCGGGCAGGATGTGCGTGCTAAGAAGCACCGTGTGGTCCTGGGCAAGCTCGCCGATCATGTGGCGAATCTCGATGATCTGGCGCGGATCGAGGCCCACGGTGGGCTCGTCCAGGATAAGCACCGGGGGATTTCCGACAAGCGCCTGGGCCAATCCCACCCGCTGGCGGTAGCCCTTGGATAGATTGCGGATGATGCGGTTACCCATCCCGCTCAATCCGCAGCGCTCCATAACGCGCTCCACTTCCTTGGACCGCGCCTGCCTGGCAACGCCCTTGACTTCCGCCACGTATTTCAGGAACCCTTTCACCAGCATCTCGGTGTAGAGAGGCACGCTTTCCGGCAAGTAGCCCACCCGCCGTTTCACTTCGATGGGGTCTTTGGCGACGTCGAAACCGGCCACGCGCGCCACGCCGCGCGACGCCGGGGAATAGCCGGTCAGGATGCGCATCGTGGTGGTCTTGCCGGCCCCGTTGGGGCCCAAGAACCCAATGATCTCTCCCTGGGCGACTTCGAAGCTCACATCCTCGATGGCGGTAATTGGCCCGTAGTACTTGCACAGGCCCTCGGCCTGAATCATGCTGTTTGCTCCCTCTGGTCGCGTTGTGGGATCGGCTTGCCGGGACGGAATTGCATTTTATCTTGTGCCTCGGTACAATTCCAGGGCTACATCTTGTGTTCTGGAGCGGTAAGCGGGGGACGCTTCTCCGGCCGTGCGCGCGGCGGGGCTCCGGAGTAACGATGTAAAGCGGCGCCGGGGCTGCGGTGGGACGGCCACGGGAGGGGTTGCTTCCAAGGCTGCTGTTCAAGCATTGCGCCCGCTGTTATAACATGGCGTGGCCCGCCAGGTCCATAGGGCCATGCCCGTCAAGACGTTACAGCGGATTGGGCAAAGCCCGGGACGCCGCCAGACGGCGCGCCGGGCATAGGGAAGAAATGGGGGCCGCTGGCCTCGCAGGGGGTTCACGATGCAGATACAATGTTGCGTTTGCAGAAAGATCCGGGAGGGCGGAGCGTGGGCCGCGCCCACCGGGGAACAGGGCGACGAGGCGGTCAGTCACGGATACTGCCCCATCTGCGCGGCCGAGGCCTTCGCGGAGATGCGGGGGCGCCTACATCACAAGCCCCCTCCGGAGCGGATTCAGCCTCACGCGGCCACGCGTCCCCGCTCCTGAGCCCGTTTGGTCTTAGTGGCGGCGCTTGCCGGCGTGTTCTCCAGGATCCTCGCGAGATTCGTACCGCGGGGTCGGTTCTGGTCTCGATTCCGACGGATCGGTCGCTTTCCCAAGGGGCCGAGCCTTACGCAACACTTACTCAATCCTGACAACTTCCCGACCAAATTTATCGAATGATCAAGTCCGGCGGCCCGTCCGGCGGCCGTCTTCTCTCGACGGAACCTTCGTTTTTTTCATGAGAAAACCGCGATTATTGCGCCTGTATCGGGGTTTTTGGAAGATGGCACGAATCTTGCTTACATATTCTAGACGAATCGAAGAAACAAAGGAGTTCAAGAACCAAGCCAACCTGTGTTGAAGAGGAGAGTTGGATCAGATGGAATCCTCGGTAATGCGAGACCGTCTCATGAGCCTGTTGGGTGGAATGGCCGTCATCGGCTTCGTCTGGCTTTGTGTCGTGACGTTTTCCTAGCGCCCGCGGGCTCCGCGGAGTAAACCCCACGGACAAACAAGGCCCCGTGGAACGGACTGTGTTCCGTTCCCGGGGCCTTGCTCTGTCTTGGGTTTGAGGGCCGCTATTCGGAGAGGGCCCGGCGGCGTTCATGGAGCTCCCGCCACGTGGTGAGTTCAATGCCTTCCTCAGTGATGACCTCGGCGAGACGCGGATCGATCATGGCCTCAAGATCGGCTTCGCGGATGCCGCGGCGGTCGCCGTACTCCCTGAAGGCGGGGGTGGACGCGCTGGCGTGCACGATCACGACGGTAATGCCCGGTTCCAGTTCCCGCAGCATCTCGCTGAAGCCTTCGACAACCCCATCGGGGTCCCAGCCGTAGTTGTCCGTGTGGATGTCGTCAATGAGTGGAAGTCCCGCGTCCCAGATCCGCTCCGCAATCTCGCCGATGTGGGGTTCGAACAAATCCATGGCGTCTTCTTGTTCGCGGCGGACGTGGGTCATGTGCCCAGCGGGCATCATGACCGGAATATCCTCCGAAACGCCCACGCGGATGTAGCGTTCGAGGAGCTCTGGCGTGCCGAACAGGGCCCCCATGTGGGTGTCCATGTGGCTGATCGGAATGCCGAGATCCCGCGCTAGCCCAATCTGCGCGCGCAACTCGCGCTCCACTTCGTCCGGATCCGCGTGTTCGGCGACCTGCGCGGTCGAGGACCACAGGTATCCGTCCGGATCAATAAGGGAGGGAACGGCTTCGCCCGCCACGGGGCGCCAGCGGTAGGGCTCCCATTCGGAGTTGAGCGTGAGATGCAAACCCGCGCAGACATCGGGGTTCTCCCGGGTGTACGCCGCGATCTCCGGGACCCAGCCGCAGGGCATCATGATGCTGAACGAGGTCACCACGCCCTCTTCCAAGGACCTGATAGTTCCTTCGTTGGCCTCACGGGCCATGCCGGCGTCGTCATTGTGGAACATCACAACCCGCGCGCCGGGGTCCCAGCCGAGGCGCTCGGCGTACGTGGGGACGCCGGCGTGAAGGGCCGGGGAGAAGAGCAACAGGCATAGCGCCGCGGCGAGCGTGCGAAGACATGTCATACGGCTGAGATCCTCCATTCGTGGCCTTTAGCTGGTAGCCGCTCCGGGGCGCTGCCGTCAGCGGGCAATACGGGTTATATACTGTTGACGCTATCGCGTTTTATGGGTTTTCCGCGTATAAAGCGGGTCGGGCCCGGTGTTGTAAATAGTTGATATGAAAGGACTTGCGTTCTCGGCAAGACCGTGATACAATACGGATGGTCAGCGCCACATGTGGCGTTTCTCCTTCCGCGGAGGCCCGTGAACGGATATTCCGTTCTGGGCCTCTAAAATAACTCGCGGCGGGCGTGTTTTCCGGCCCGGCCGCTGAGTTCATATACCGGCCGGAGCCTTCGGGTTCCGGCCAAGTTTTTGCTTTCCACGCGAATTCCCGCCTACTTTCCGATACAAAACGACGAAAAGATCCGGTCCAAGACCGCGTCAGGGGTCGTTTCTCCGGTAATTTCCCCAAGAGCGTGTTGCGCTTCCCGAAGGTCCAGACTGAGGAATTCGGGAGACGCCTCAAAATTCCCCAGGAGCCGCTCTAGCGCCTCCGCGGCGCGGCGGAGGCTGTCCTGTTGATGCGCCCGCGTTATCAAGCCCTGTCCGTAGCTCACGGCGCCCTCGCTACCCAATAGCAGGCGCCCGAGGGCCTGCTCCAATCCATCCAGTCCCGTCCCCTCGGTCGCCGATACCCGGCAGACGGCGTCAAACTCCGCGCCCCATGGTGGAGCCGGGGCGCCGGGCGCGAGGTCCGACTTGTTCAAGGCCAGAACGGCGGGCGTGTCCAGCTTCGCCACCTCCGCTCCAAGGGCCTCCTCATCCGGCCGCGGCGGCTCGCTGGCGTCGAGGACGAGAATGACGATGTCCGCCTCCTCTAGGGCCCTCCGCGCCCGGTCCACGCCGATGCGCTCCGCCTCGCCGTCCGCCTCCCGCAGGCCCGCGGTGTCCGTCAAGCGTACGGGCGCGCCTTCGATGGTGATGACCTCCTCAAGGGTGTCCCGCGTCGTTCCAGGCGCGCTGGTGACGATGGCGCGGGCGTCCCGCAGCAGGGCGTTGAAGAGGCTCGATTTCCCCACGTTTGGCCGGCCGGCGATGGCGGCCCGGGCGCCTTCGCGGTAGAGGCGTCCCTGGCGCGCCGTGGCGAGCAATGCTCGCATACGCGCCAACGCCTCTTCAAGGGAGCCGCGGAGGGCGGGATCCACGAATTCCGGCAGATCTTCCTCGGGGAAGTCGACGGCGGCTTCGATGCGGGCCTGGGCGTCCGCGAGGGTGGAGGCGAGGGCGTGGAGCGTTGTCGACAGCACTCCGCCGGCCGCCGCGCTGGCCGCGCGGAGTCCGGCCTGCGTCTGGGCGCGGATGCGATCGATGACCGCTTCGGCTTGGACGAGGTCGATGCGGCCGTTGAGAAAGGCGCGCTTCGTGAATTCGCCAGGCGCGGCCAGGCGCGCGCCCCGGGTGAGCACAAGCTCCAGAACGGCGTGGAGCGGGCCGTTGCCGCCGTGGCAATTGATCTCCACGACGTCCTCCCGCGTGTAGCTGTGAGGCGCGCGCATGACGTGGACGAGAACTTCGTCGATGGGCCCGTCTTCGTCCACGATGGCCCCGTGAAAGACGCGCCCGGCCCGTGGGTCGCGTATGTCGCGGCCGCGGCTGGAGGCGAAGACCTCGTGCGCGATGGCCGCCGCTTCGGGGCCGCTCAGGCGCACGATTCCAATGCCGCCCTCTCCGGGAGGCGTGGAGATGGCGGTGATAGTGTCCTCAGGCGCTGATAGGCCGGCCATGGGCGTTCCGTGGGGCCGCGAGCCGCGTTTCGGGCGTGGCCGCGTTGGTTAGCGGTTTCCGCCGCGGCCGCGGTTGCCTTGGCGTTGGGGCTTGGGTCCCGATCCGCGGTTGCCGCGGCCCCCGGAGGCGCCTCCGCTGGAGGCGCCGCCTTGCGGCCGTCCCCGGCGGCGATTGTTCGCGCTTCGCTGCGGCTTCTCCGGTTCTGGGCTGTCGCCGCTCTCTTCGGCCTCGCCAGCGGGCGCGACGACTACGCTGCGGAGTTGGGCGTTGCCCACGCTGTACGTCTTGATCTCCGGATCGTCCTGCAGGGCCAAGTGGACGATCCGGCGCTCCTGCGGGGTCATGGGTTTGAGGCGGACGCGCTTGCCCGTCTCGCGCACCCGGTCGCCCGTCTCCCGGGCCATTTCCTCAAGACTGGCTTGGCGGCGGTCCAAGTACCCCTCGATGTCGATGACGACACGCTCCAAGTCGGCGCTTTCGTCCCCGGCGTCCGCGAGCATGCGGTTGAGAAGGTATTGGAGCGCGCCCAGGGTCTGGCCCTTGCGCCCAATGAGGATCGCTGAATCCTCCGAGGCCACGTTCAGGCGGAGCACGCCCTCGTCGGTCCCGCCACAGGTCACTTTGGCCTCGATGCCCATGTGTTTGATGATGGTCTGAAGGAGCGCCGCGGCTTCGAGGCCACTGTCGTTGGCGCCGGCGCCGGTTCGCTCGCGAGGTTCGCTTCGATGCTCGGGCTCGGCGGCGCTATCCTTGCGCGGCGCCGGACGCGCCTCGCTCTCATCGTCTTCCCGGCGGCCCCGGCGCTTCGAGCGGGGCTCCGCGCCGCTTTCCGCCGCCGTGTCCCGTTCCCGGCCGCGGCGGTTCGCGTCCCGGCCGCCGCGCCGGCCGGTCCGTCCCTCGGCGGCGCCAGTGTCTTGTCCGCGCCTCGACGGGGCGGCGGCGGCTTCTTCTTCCCCAGCGCCTTCCCGCTCCAGCGTTACCCGCAACCGGGCCGGGCGCGCGCCCAGACCAAAGAATCCCGAACTGCCTTGATCCAAGATCTCCACATGTACTTCATGGCGTTCCGCCTTGAGTTGCCGCAGGGCGTCCTCGACGGCTTCTTCCCGCGTCTTGGCGGAAACTTCAACGGTACGCATGACCTAACAGGCCTCCTCTGTCACTTGGACGGTTTCTTCTTCGGGCGTTTCGTCCCAGAGGCCACACCGGATGTGCGCACGGTCTGCTGGCGCCGGGATTCCTTGGCCAGCTTGCGCTTCTTCGCCTGGGCGGCGTTGTAAAAGTGCTGCTTCTTGCGCTGGGGCTTCTTCTTTTCGCTGAGGTCAACTTCGGTGTAGCGCATGACCAGCTTGTGTTGCGCAATGCCCAGAACGGTGCTGGTGAGGATATACAGATTGAGACCCGAAGAAAAGTTGTAGAAAATGAGCGCCATGCCGATGGGCATGATGGTCATCATCATTTTCTGCATCATCTGCTGCTGCGGCGTCTGAACGGGCCCGCTCTGGGGCATGAGCTTCATGCTCACGATCATGGTCACCGCCGCGAGGATGGGCAAGACATTGAGATACTCGAAGTGGTCGCCGAACAAGGGCAGGCCAGTCAGCCACGGCATGTGCGCCAGGCGATCGGGCTGGGACAAGTCCGTAATCCAGCCGGCGAAATGAGCGCCCCGCAGCTCGAAGGCGATGAGCAGCATCCGGTACAGGGCGATGAAGATGGGCATCTGCAGGAGGATGGGCAGACAACCGCCCAAGGGGTTGACGCCCCGCTCCCTGTACAGCTCCATCATCTTTTGCTGCATTTCCTGGGGATCTTCCCCGTGCTTCTCTTTAATCTCCTGCATCTCCGGCGCGAGGAGCTGCATCTTCTTCATGCTCACCATCTGCTTGTGGGTGAGTGGGAACATGAGCAAGCGCACGAGGCAGGTGAGCAGGATGATGGCCAGGCCGTAGTTGGGGATAAGGCCGTACACCCAGTTGAGCAAGGACAGGAGCAGCTTGGAGAACCAGTCCATCGCCGCGAACCAGTCGGACTCGAAGAAACGGACCGCCTCTGTAAGGGTGGGCCATGCCGCCGCCAGCGTGTTCATCTCGCTTGGACCGAGGTAGACCTCGAAACGCTGTATGTAAGAGCCTTCCGGGGGCACGATGGAAGCGGGCGCGGCCATGCCAAACCGGAAATCCTGGCCGTCCCCCGTGGCCCAACCGATGGACGCGCGTTCTTCGTCTTCCTGAGCGCGGAAGGCTACGATGAAATAGGTGCTCTTCACGGCGAGCCAATCGGGATCGCGCCACATCGTGGTTCCGCCGACGCTCCCAGGGGCGTTCGGGATGCCGGATGTGACCACGGAATCGGTCTCGTCGTCCTGCCGCCAGACGAGGCTCTGTTGCACGCCCACGGGACCGAATCCGGCAAACTCAAGGTCGCCCGAGGTGATGTTCGGCTCCCACGTGAGCATGTAGGCCGGCCGCGTGTCGATCCCGAGGCCCCGGGCGGAGTCCTCGAGGTTCCGGTAGTCCACGTCCACGTCGATGACGTGCGGCGTCCGGCCGATGCTGAAGGTCTTGCGGATCTCCGCCGCGCCGGGCAGTTCAAGGGCGAACACCACGCGGTCCGGCTCGTGCTCGGCGATTTCCCAGCTCCGCCGGTCGAGGGCGCGGCCGATGGCTTCCTCCGTGAATTCGAGGCCCAGTGGATAGCGCGCCAGGTAGTCGGGGGCGTCTTGCTCGGGCACGAGCTGGACGGTGTGCTGTTCCTCATCGCCGAGGAGGACCTCGGCCCGGGTCAGCCGCGCCCCAACCGTGGTAAACGTGAGGCGGAGGTGTCCGTTCTCGATAACCGCCGTCTCGGGATCGTCCGAATCGGCGACGTCTGGCAGATAAGGCCACGCGTCCGGTTCGCGGTCCGGAGCGGGCTCGTCCCGCGTCACGTCGTCAAGGGCGAGGGGCGCCCGGTCATCCAGCGGGTCCGGCGCGCGCTCTTCGGTCCGGTCTTCCTCGGGTTGAGGTTCGTAGACCTGCGCCGGATACCAGTTGATCCACAGCAACAAGAGGACCGACATCAGCACGACGGCGATCATCTGGCTGCGTATTACTTTTTTCTCGCTTTCATCTTCCCACACTTGGGAATCTCCATATCAGCGCGGCCGCGCTCCAGGCGCTGGCGCGGCTATTCAAAATCCGGCGGGCGCGGCGGCCGGCGTTTACGCCGCGCGGACTTGGGAGAGGCCGAATCGGCCGCCGGGAGCCGTGGCGCCGTCACGGCACGGGATCGTGGCCGCCGCGGCAAAAAGGGTGGCAACGCATAACGCGCCATGCGGTGTAGGCGCCGCCCTTGATGACCCCGTGCCGTTGGATGGCTTCTATTGCGTATTGGGAACATGTTGGGGTAAAGCGGCAATGCGGCCCGATCCATGGTGAAATGGCCCGTTGATAAAACCGGAGGAGGAGCACGCAGAGTTTACGCACGCAGCAGGCCCCCTTTTTGGGCCAAGCGGCGCAACGCCCGTTGCGACTCGTGAAAGCTCAGCGCCGCCGCGGCGGGGCGGGCCACAATCACGATGTGGGCGTCTTCCGGCAACAGGCCGCGATGCGCCCGGTACCACTCCCGCAGGCGCCGCTTAATCTGGTTCCGCTTGACCGCGCGTCCCGTCTTCCGCGAAACGGCGCACCCGAACTTCCGCTCTTGGCCCGGGCTTTGAAGCCCGTACAGGATAAAGGCGCGGCCTACCACCTTCCGGCCTTCCCGGTAGACCCTCAGATACTCTCCCCGCCGGGTAAGCCGCTCTTCCCGGGGAAACGCGTGAGCGCCCCGCGCGGCCGCCTCGCTCCCGCGGTCTCCGCTACCCTGATCTACTATGCGGACAGGCGTTTGCGGCCCTTTCTGCGGCGGCGCCGGATGATTTCGCGGCCCGCCGCGGTGGATTGTCTGACGAGAAAGCCGTGGTTGCGCTTCCTTTTCAGGTTGGAGGGTTGGAATGTCCGTTTCACTGTATGGCTCTCCTTGTGACAAACTGGCGCGCGCCGCGCCGAAAGTGATGAATAAAACGGTGGATTTTTGCGTGCCCGCGCGATCTCCGCCGTCGGGAGACCGGGGCCGCGTCAAGAGTAAGGTGAGCCCCGCTCCGGGGGCGCTGTTCACCAGTTACAATGGCGCGCTAGTATACGGCGCCCCAGGGCAATCGGTCAAATGCGTTTTCGTGGGCGGAGTCTATTGACGGCCTGTATGTCCGAAGCCGCCGTCGCCCCTGCTGGAGGGCTCCAGATCCGCGCCGGGCGCCCATTCGGCGTGACACACGGGCGCCACAACCAGTTGGGCGATCCGATCGCCGCGCTCCACGGTGAACGGCGCGTCGCCCCAATTGATGAGCAGCACGTGGATCTCGCCCCGGTAGTCGGCGTCAACGGTGCCGGGCGCGTTCACCATCCCCACGCCATGCCGTAACGCCAGGCCGCTTCGCGGGCGCACCTGAGCCTCATGGCCCGGCGGCAAGGCGATGCGCAGGCCCGTTGGAATAAGCGCCCGCTCGCCAGGCGCCAGGACCCGGGGTTCGCTCACCGCCGCGCGCAGATCCATCCCAGCAGCCTGTTCGGTGGCGTACTCCGGCAAGGGAAGTCCCTCGCCATGGGGCTCCACGGACAAGGCGACGCGCACGGTTTCCCGGGGCATGAGTTCGATTCCTCCAGGACGGGTTGGACTGCGTTGCATCGGCGGTGCGAAACGGGCATGGTGTTGGACGCGCGGCATGCTTGTACCATCTTAAGGACGCTGAATCAACCGGCTCGATTCACGGATGGCGTCTCTCATATCAGAGGCCGCGTAACCGCCAGGGGCCATGCGTCCCGGGTCGGCTGAATTCGAGCCGTACTGATCCGCAGTGTGGAGGAAATGTCATGCGATATCGACCGAAAATACGCTATTTTTGTTTTATTTTCATCTTTTGGGCTGTGGGATTCACGCCGTTCGCGGCGGAAACACCGGATTGGCCCAGTTGGCTGCCCGAAGCGCCGCCGTTGCCAGAGCCGGAAGGACCGGTCATCGACGTCGCCACGGTGGATGAGCTGTTTCAAGCCGCGGAAGACGTGGCGCCCGGCGGCACAATACGCATTGCGGACGGCCACTACATGATGCCGCGTTACTTCGAGATCACGACGGACAGCGTGACGCTTCGGAGCGCGTCTGGGGACCCCCGGACCGTCATCCTCGACGGCGCGGAAAGCCGCCACGGCGAGCTTGTGGGAATAACGGCGTGCTCGGGCGTGACGATTGCGGGCGTCACCGTCCAGAACGTCACCTTCAACGCCATAAAGATCAATAACAACCGGGATGTTCAGGATGTAACCATCTACAACTGCATCATTCGCAACGTGTGGCAGCGCGGCGTCAAGAGCGTGCGCTCGCCGGATATCCCTTCACACAACGGCGAAATCGCCTACAACCTGTTCTACAACGAGCGGCCCAAGCGTTTCGAAGACGATCCCACGGACACGGAGGACACCTTCGGCGGCGATTACGTTGGGGCCATCGACCTGATGGACGCGGTGGGGTGGCGTATTCACCACAATGTCTTCGTGGGCGTGGCCGGCCGCACGGGCTGCGGCCGCGGCGCCGTCTTCATCTGGCACGATTCCCGGGATTGCGTTATCGAGAGCAACGTCGTCGTGGATTGCGACGGCGGGATCAACCTCGGGAATCCCCACAAACCCGGCGATGTGGACATGCACTGCCGGGGTTTCGTGGCGCGGAACAACATGATCGCCCGGGCCCCCATGGGCGCCATCACCGCTGTGTACACGGAGGACTGCACAGTGGCGCACCACACTATCTACGACGCGGACAACCGCTGGGGCCGCTCCATCCGCCTGGTCCGCGGCAACCCGGGGTTTCGCGCGGAGAATAATCTCATCGCCGGGCATCCCATCCGGCTGGAGGACGTGAACGGAGACACGGCCGTCTTGGAAAACAACGTGGAAGACGCCGTGTCCGCATGGTTTGCGGACACGGCGGCCGGCGACTTGCGTCTCACGGAGGCCGCGCGCGCCGCCTTGACCCCGGCGCCCGTGGTGGAAGCCGCGCCGGCAGACATACTTGGCGTGGAGCGGGCGGACGGGACGGCCTTTCCCGGGGCGCATGAGCCGGAGGGGGATAGCGGTCCCTGACGTTCTACATCTCGGCGGCCGAGCGGCGGCGGATGACGATGGGATCGTGCGTGACCTGGTAGCCGTATTCCGGCGTGAGCCACTGGCGGATGAGCAAATTCAGGGCCGTGCGCACCCGGACGTTGTTCAACGCGGCGGGATTCACGGGAAAGTCCTCAAGACCCGGCGCGCCAGGAGCCCGGCCCGCTTGGCTCGGCTGCGCCACCACCAATACGCCGAGCTGTTGCGAGAGAATGCCGAGGACGTCCTTCAGCGGCCGGGCGCCGTCGTAGACCTCCAAGGCGTCTGGATTGGCCGGAGGATGGGGGAGGTACACGTCGACGCGGCGGTTCAGCATGGACTCCTGCTCCGGCGTGAGCGCGCCGGGATTCAGGAGCATATCCCTGCGATTGCCCTGCCGGCCCGAGTACAGAAAGATGTACTCGTCGCTGCTGTCCACGTAGAAGTGAGCCACCCGGGCCGACTTTAGGGCCGCTTCCAACACGTGCTGCAAGGGGATCTCGGCCAGGGCGAGTTCGCCCGCCCGGGCGTCGGCCACCTCGTTGTCGGCCACTACGGTGACGTCCAGGGCGTGACCTAGCCAGGCGAAAAGCTCGAAGAGCGGCCGTCCCGAGCCCGCGGCGAGTTCCGCCGTGATGGCGTTGTAGTGCTGGGGAAGTTGTCCCGACAGCGAGATATGGGTGAGCCGCTCGTAGCCCGGCGGATAGATGAAGAAGTAACCCGGAGCCGTCTGTACGGCGCATTGCGCCCTTTGAGCAATGCCATTCACGACGGAGCGGTATTGCGCCCCACTGTAGTTGATGTCCCGGATGATTTCGGTCTCCACCCCGTTCATCAGCGCAAGGCTGCCTCCAGCTTGCTCGCCGATCTCGCGGACGGCCAGTCCGAGCTGTTGCTCGTTGGCCGCCAGCGTGAGGTTCGGCATATCGAATTGTGCGACCAACTCGGCGGCGGCCTCGCCGTCGTCCACGGCTTGTTCGCCGCGGGGCGCGCCAGTCTGGCAAGCGCTAAGGAAAAGGGCGGCTATAAGGATCGGGGCGATGCGGTATGTCATGATGCCTGGTGTGGTCCTCGTTGTGCCGGGGTAAGCCGCAGGCGCTGAAATAGGAGCGGCGGCCCTGCGGAAAGCCGTCCCCAAGAGGGACGCGGCCAAGCCCCCCGGGAGATGACGCAATTAACCCGCCACACCCGCCGCGAGCTTGCCGATGGAGACCGGTAAGACAGGGGATCATACCGTCTGATGGGCGAGCGGCGCGGCGGGCATGGCTTGGCTCACTGCCTAATATTATACCCGGCGCGCCCGTGACGTTGCCTAACCCGGCGCATTTCTTGATTACTTGCGCCGCGAAAGTGTTAAATGAGAGGGAAGTACCCGGCCCAGTTCTGTTCGCGTGGAACGAACCTCGATTGCGGAGATAGAAGACATGCGCGTTGTAGCGAGCGCGGCGCTATTGGTGGTGGCGGCTTGCGCGGCCGCCGAGGAGGGCCGGGAATCCTATGCGGTCACCCTCGACAACGGCGCCGTCTTCCACGGATTTATCGAATACGAAGACGACAACGTCATCCGCTTCGAAATCGACGCGCCGTGGGATCCCGGCGGCGCGCGCACGGTGAACCGCAATCGCATCGCCTCCTTGGAGCCAGAGTGGTCGGGAACGCGGGAACGGCGCATCCGCCGCGGCTGGGAAGAGCGCGGCCGGATCGAAGCCGAGACGGTTCAAGGGCCCCGTTGGCTGCCCCGGGAAGACGTGGAGTTCGCGCGGCGGGCGGCGGAACTGGAGCAGGAGCGCGCGGCCGAACTCCGGGACGCGCCCATCTACGCCGAGGCGTTGATCACCGAAGAGGACGCCAGCGGGGAAGAGGCGGAAATGGAAGCCCCCGAAACCCCGGCGGCGGAGCGGCATTGGGCGTGGCTTTGGGCGCCTCACGCGGCCGTTGTGGCTGGCGCGGTCATCCTCATCGGCGTGGTCGCCCGGCTGTTCTTGATGACATGAACCGGCGGGCGCCGCGGGGACATCGGCGAGGGGCATGCAGCGGATTCTAGCGCCAGCGGCGGGCGGCCTTCTCTTGCTCGTGGCCTTCGCCGTCGAGAGCCCCTACATGGCCTACTCCGTCTACGCCTTCCTCTTGCTGGCGGGACTGGCCTATGTCACGCCCCTCCTTTGGCTCTCCGGCCTGGAGTGCGAGCGCTCCGTTCATCCCGCGATGGTGGAGCAGGGAGACGAAGTCCACGTTGTCGTGACGTTGGCGAACCGCCGGGGTTGGCCTGTACCGTGGATCTACATCGAAGACCAGTGCCCCAAGGGATTCGAGCGGCGGGGATCGAACAAACGCCTCGCCTTCCTCATGCCGGGCCAAGCGATCACGTTGGAATACGATCTCTTGTGCCCAGAGCGGGGATACCATCGCGTGGGGCCGTTGCTCATGGGCACGGGCGATCTCTTCGGCCTGCAAAAACGCTACCGCGCCGATGTCCATCGCGACTACGTCACCGTGTTGCCCACCGTTGCGTACATCGGGACGTTCCGGGTGAGCGCCCGCCGCCCCCAGGGCCCCGTCCGCGTGACAAACCGGGTCTACGAAGATCCAACCCGCATCTCGGGCCTCCGCGAATATGTCCCCGGCGATCCCTTCCGGTCCATCCACTGGAAGGCCACGGCGCGGACAGGTCAACTTCACGTGAAGATTAACGAGCCGTCAAACGTCCTTGGCGGCGTCCTGCTTCTAGACCTGCGCAGGAACAGCTACGCGCCGGAGGGGGCCGCAAGGCGGATCGAACTGGCCGTCACCGTGACGGCGTCCGTCGCCTATTTGCTCCACATGTCCGGCGAACAGGTGGGCTTGTTGACGAATGGCCGCGA
>SLHB01000036.1 GCA_007136375.1 Candidatus Hydrogenedentota bacterium | reverse complement strand
GCCTTGGGCCTGGGGCTGGCGCCTAACTCGCGCCCGGGTAGCAAAAGCAGGACGCGACAGGCTCCACGTCGGCGCGCGCCCACGCCGCGCTCAGATCGGATTCCATCGCCTCGGCTTCCTCCGTCTCCCCGGCAGACGCAAGAGCCTGCCAGAGGCCCAGCAACGCCCACGCGTTGTTGGGATGGCGGTCGAGGTCCCGCTCGTAAACCGTCTGCGCGTCGTCCAGTTCTCCTTGGGCCAACAACAACGCGCCCAGCGCGCGGCGCACAGGCTGCATCCACGCCGGCGGCTCCGCATAGGCCAACGCGTCTTCGAGCTCCGCCGCCTCGCGTAGCAACGCGAAGGCCTCCTCGGGCCGGCCATCGTGGAACGCCAATTCGCCTTGGGCCATAAGCCGCGCCACGTCCATCACGTCGTGGGCGGGGTTGAAGCTGATCTCCCAATACTCCGGGACCTGCCGGACTTCTTGTTCGAAGCGCTCGATCTCGGCCTCGGCTTCCTCGATGCGGCCAAGATTGCTCAAGGCGATGCTTCGGGCGTACCGCCAGAGCGCGCGGCTCACGTGGCGGTAGTCGTCGGGCTCGGGTTCGTCAAGGATTTTCTCCCATTCGCCGAAGCGGATCAGCACGTGGTAGACCACGGGCATGAAACCGTCGGTGACGAAGGTCATTTCGCGGAGAAATGGCTCGGGCATCTCGGTTTCCACGTCGCGGGCGGCTTCCAGAGCGGTTTCATACCGGCCTTCCATCATGGCCGACCACGCGAGGAAGTGCACGTTGTGGAGGTAGTAGATATTGTAGAACTCGGGCTCCGGCGCTACTTCGAAGTAGGCGCGATCAACGCGGATGGCTTCCTCGTTGGCCTCCGACGCCTCGGCCCAGCGGCCAACCCGCGCGAATATGTGGGCTGGCATGTGAACGAGGTGCCCAGCGCCGGGCACGATGTCTGGCAGCCGTTCCGCGGCGGGTACGGCGCGCTCGGGCGCGGACGAGGCCTCCACTGCGTGAATATAGAAGTGGCTCCCGCCTGGATGCTCCTCGTCGATCTCCATGACGCGCTCGAGCGTCGCAACGATCTCGTCCACGCGCCCTTTCGGTTCCGCGTCCAGCGTCCAAAGGTCCCAGGGTTGGAGGTTCATCAACGATTCTGCATAGAAGGCGCCCACGTCGGGGTCGTCTGGAAACTCCCGCCAAACCTCTTCCATGGCCTCGGCAAAGGCTTCCTCCAGATGACTCCGATCCTCGGGCGGGGGACTCGCGTAGCGCGCATCCAACGCGCGAATTAGCGCCTGCTCCACTGGCGCGGCGTTATCCGCGCGCGCCATGGCTTCCTGCGCGGCGTCGTAGGCCGCCTCCGACTTTTCCTCGGGCATCATCATGTTGTTGATGTGCGGGCCGAGGGCGTAGGCGATTCCCCACCACGCCATGGCGCAATCGGGGTCCAACTCGGCGGCCTGTTCGAAAGAGCGGATCGCTTCGTCATGGTTGAATCCATACAGCAACTGGATACCCTGATCGAACCAACGCTGCGCATCTTGGGAATCGGTGGTGATCGGGCGGCTAAAGTTGTCAAAGCCGTCAAACAACCGCGTGTCCGGGCTCGCCTGCGCGGAGAGCATGACCACCATTCCAGCCGTTACGAACAGCCAGCGTAAGAGTATGGAACGCAGCAACCTTGGTCTATGGTATGTCATAGCGCCTCCCCTGGCATGTCGCCGTTTTTCCAATGAGATACCCTGCGTTCTGTGCTCACGTGCGGCCCCGCTTCACCGCTTACCATCCAGCATCCGCGCGCGCTACCTGCACGGCCGTGGCCGAAACTAGGCGGCCGTGCGAAACAGCGGCACACACGCCGACGCGATCGCCTCCACGTGCCGATGATCAGTCCCGCAACACCCGCCCATGACGTTGAGCTGTCTGAGACCCTTGCGCCGCAACTCGGCGTATTCACGGCCCAGCTCGGCCGGATCGCCTATGTCGAGCTCCTTCTGTTCCTCAAGCTCCGCGTGGCTCAACCGCGACGCGTTCGCGCGCAGTCCGCGGATTCGATCCACCCATGGCTCGCGTCTAGCCACGGCCTCTTCGAAGTGGCGGGGACGAGCGCAGACGTGGGCGAAGTGGCTGGGATGGGCGCAGTTGATCATGAAGTAGGCGGGATAGCCTTCCGTGGCCTCATCGACTCGCTCAATGGCGTCCTGCAACCTTTGGCCGGACGGAAGCGTGCCGTCGGTCTCGGTCGTGAAGGAAACAACGGCGGGCATTCCAGAGTCCTTCGCGGCCTGCGTGAATCCGATGGCCTCCTCGATGTAATTCATGGTGATGGCGCTCACCAGATCCGCGGGGGTGTCGGAAAAGGTCTCGATCTGCGTCTGGTGATAGTTCCGGGCTTCTTCCGGCGCCATGAAGTTCGCGGCGACATATCCGTCGCCTCGGGGTCCCACACATCCGCTGATGACGATGGGCGCTTCGGGCGCCTCGTATTCCCCGCGAATTTCCTCCAGCAGCCCGATGGCGCGCCGGTTCGCGTCCGCGAGTTCTTCCGCGCTGTACCCGAGCTTCGCGCCCCAATCCGGGCTGGCCCGCCAAGTGGCGCTTTCGAGAATGAGGCCCGTGTTAAACCGGCGGGCGAGTTCGGCATACCTCCGGAAGTAGTTCCGGAGCCGCTCCTCGCCCTCCGGCGTCCGGAGCAAGTAAAACGCGGCCAGCTCGGGGAGGTCCTGCCCCTCCAGGAAGATGAGGGTGGTTTCGATTCCCCCGTCGGCCATGAAGAAATCGCCGCCAAGCTGAGGCAACGCCGTCCGATACTTAGCCATGTCCGCCTCCCCGATGCGCGTTCATGATCGGGGTATCGAGAGCGCACGATCGCTCCCGATACCCCGCCTTTGGTTGTTGGCGTCCCGCGCCGCCCGGCGTATTCTCAAGCAGCGGGCCGGGCGCGGAAAACAGCCGCTAACGGCGGCCTCACTCCTCCACGAACTCCCGCGCGTCGGCGATAACGGCGCGTTCGGATTCGTCCGCGTTCGCCAGGAGCCGCTCGTAGTACGCTTGGGCGGTTTGCGCGTCGCCGGCGGCTTCGGCCGCGCGGGCGGCGCCCAGCAGCGTGTTGTGCCGTTCCGGCCACATGTCGTTGGACGCCTCGTAGGCCTGCAAGGCTTCCTCTGGCCGGCCCAGGTCCATCAGCAGATCGCCCAGCGCCTCGTTGGGGGGCAGGAGGGCCCCCGGCGTCACTGGGTGCTTCTCCACCGTGGGCTCCAGCTCCGCCGCCTCCCGGACCAGTGTGACCGCGGCGTCCTCATCGCCCTCGGCCCAGGCGAGCCAACCGCTCAAGATGAGGCGGTCCACTTCGATGTACGTGGCGAACTGGTCTTCGCCCGCGTCCCGGGCCTGGTCGCGGAGTTCGATGACCCGCGCCTCGGCCTCCCGGGCCTCTTCGAGTTGGTCCGTCTTCACAAAGCCCATTCCCTTGGCGAACCAGGTAAGGGCTTGGGGCCACTCATAGCGCTCCCATTCCACGTATTCCGGCTCATTGGGCTGGAGCGCCGCGGCTTCCTCCCACTCGCGCCGCTCCACCGCCAACCGGGCCGGCATGATGGCTTTGTGGAAGGCGGTCACGAAGTCTTCTTGATGTTGTTGGCCGGTGAACGCGGCATCCCACACTTCCGCCGCGCGCTCGTCGTTGCCTTGCTGCAAGTAGCCGTAGAGCTTGTAGTCCAAGGCGTGGATGTAGTGGATGGAGATGCGGTCGCCAACGGGATAGTCCAGGGCCGCCTCGGCCGACCGTTCGTTCCAGCCGATGACCTGGGGCCAATCGCCCAGACGTACATAAATGTGCGAGGGCATGTGGAGGGCGTGGGGCACATACGGCGCGATTTCGCTATAGGCCTCCACCATGTCCAGCGCGTTTTCCTCGCGGCCGTCCACATCGGTGGCGTGGATACTGTAGTGAATCGCGCCGGGATGGGCGGGGTGTTGCTCGAAGATGTTCCGCAGGACGTTCTCCGCATCGTCCAAAAGGGGGCCCCGGTTTTGGACGACTTGCGCGACGGTCACCCGGGATAGGCCGTACAGGGCCGCCGTGTCCACGCAGTCCGGATGGGCCTCGTACGCGTCTTCCATACCCTCGGCCCAACGGGCGATACGGGTCCAGAAGTCCGCCGTCTCGGGCTCCGCAAAGAACGCCGCCGTGGCTTCGATGAGACGGGCCTCACGCTCGGATTCCACAAGCTCCCGCGCCTTGTTGATTTCCTCCCAGCCGCGCTGAAGATCCTCCGCGCTCGGACGGCCCGGCCACAGCGGTTGGAACAGCGTCGTCGCGACGCCCCAATGCGCCATGGCGCATTCGGGATCCCGTTCGGCGATATCTTCGAAGACTGTCCGCGCTTGCTGGTACATCATGTGGTGCAGCAGGCCTAGGGCGCGATCAAAGTCTTCCTGGATGGCCTCGTCTCCGGACACGTTGAAGTCAACGTAGCCCAAGTCGCCGCCGGCGCTGGGATTGCCCTCCACCGGCTCCTCATACCGGGCCAAGGCGGCGATGGCGCCCGCTTCGGGTTCATAACAACAGAGGCATTCCTCTTCCTCTGCTTCTTCCGCCACGCTCTTGGGAGCCCAAGCGAAGGCCAGGGCCACGGCCAGCGCGCACGTCCCGACAATCCAGTGTTTGCTCCCGCGCATTGCTCTGCCTCCTTACGCGTCGTCGACTCAGTTTAAGCCCGTGGAGGACGCCGACGCTCCGTCTCCGCGGGCGTAGTTCCTCCCATAGCCTCGCCTCCGAAGCCGACAACTTCGCCAAACGAGGAGGACCTCTTTGGCCATGAGAGGTAGTGCTGGCAGGGTTCGCTTCAATTTACGCCGCAAGGTTATCATATTTAAGGTGATTTCGCAAATAGGCGTCGGTTCTGTCCGTAGTTTAGTATGAGAATTCGGTGCGCTCGGTCCCGAGGGTTTGCACGATGAGCCGCCATGATGGGGGACAGCGCCGCCGCGCCGCGGTTGCGGTTACCGGCGGGCCCGGGGGATAATGCCGCCATGCTGCATGTGACCCCCGCCATTATCATCCCCGAAGAAGAGATTCGCGAACAGTTCATCCGCGCGGGCGGCCCGGGCGGACAGCATGTGAACAAGACGGCGTCGGCGGTCCAACTTCGGTTCAACGTGGAGGCGTCCCCATCGTTGCCGGAGGACGCGCGGCGGCGGTTGCTCCGGATCGCGGCCAACCGTATCGGCGCCGACGGCGATCTGGTCATCCGCGCCCAGGAGCATCGGAGCCAGGACCGGAATCGCCAAGCGGCCCGGGAGCAATTGGCCCAATGGATACGCCGGGCCTTGGAAAAGCCGAAGCCCCGGCGGCCCACGCGGCCCAGCAACGCCGCGAAGCGCCGGCGGCTGGAGGGGAAACGGCTCCGCGGGACGCTCAAGAAGCGGCGTAAACCCGTAGACCCCGGCGGCGATTGAGGCGGATGCGGGACAAGAAAGAACGCGCCGGAAGGCCCGTGGCGGGGCTTTCCGGCGCGATGGCGTTGCTCGCTAGGGGTTGACGCGGGTCAAGGGGGCGTCCCCAGGGGAAGCCCGCCGAATCCGGCCTTATTCTTCATCCAAGGAGCGGATGTACAGGTTCCGGTACCAGACCTTCCCATGATCGCCTTGGAGCATGATGGGGCCCGGATCATTGACGCCGCCCGGCAGCGCGCCGCCCGTGACGTCGTTGACTTCGGCCTCGTCGTGGATGACATGGCCGTTCAACACCACCGTGACCTCGTTGTCCACGTAGCGCACATAGGCCTCGTTCCATTCGCCAATTGGATTGCTGGCGAGCACGGCTGGGGCGTGGATGTTGTAGATGGCGCCGTCGTCGTTCGGCCCGGGCTCCTCGGCGCCGGAGCTGTCCAGAACCTGAATCTCCACGCGGCCCCGCAGATAGACGCCGCTGTTGCCGCCCGGCACGGTCCGGTACTCATACAGCAGTTCGAAGTCGCGCCATTCGTCCTCGGTGGCCAAGTCGTTCTGGTCCGGGTCGTTCGTCAGCAGCCCGTCGTCGACAAACCAGTGATTCTCCCCCTCGGGATTGCGGGCGTGGCGCCAGCCCGTAAGGTCTTCCCCGTTGAACAGGCTGACCCAGCCTTCATCTTCATTAGGCTCCGGCCGTTCGGCGTCTTGCGCCATGGCGGGGCCGAGGCAGAGGGCCATGGCCAATAACAGGGCGATCCATTTAGCGTTCCGAAACATGGGTTCTCCTTTCGTGTCCAGATTTGTACAGTGGGAGGCAAGACGATATGTTACTCCAGGCCAGCGGCGGTTG
>SLHB01000496.1 GCA_007136375.1 Candidatus Hydrogenedentota bacterium | reverse complement strand
TTCGGATCGATGACGCCGCCTTCAGTCACGGAAAAGCAAAGCGTTACCTCGAAGCCGTATCGATTCTTGAGAATCCGGGCGAGCATCGGCATCGACTCTTCCGAGCGATACTCGCGATCCCCGATAACGAACACCGCATGAGGGGCGCCGCTGTTTGTATTGCCGTCAATGGCGTGCGCGCGAGCCGCGCTCAACGCCAGGAACGCGGCAAGAACGGCCACGCCCAACCCGCTCAATCGCCGCAGGGATGAGTGGCTCATGGTTTTTGCTCTTCCTAAACGTGCCATGGCCCGCGGCCAGGGCTGCGCAGCAACAGGTTGGCCTGGCCGTCATTGATGAACCGTTCCGCCCGCGGATCATACTCCAACGGACGGCCAAGCAAATACGCGAGGTTGCCCAAGATGCACATACTTGCCGCACGGTGCGCCGGCCCCACGGGCATGATGGGTTGCTCCCGGGTCTTGATGCATTCCAGCCAATTCTGGTGGTGGTGGGCGCTGCGATAGAGTTGGACGCCGTCGGCGGACGGTTCGTAGTCCGCCACGTTGTCGCTTACGCCGCATCCGGGCTCGTCCGCCGTGCCCCAATGATAGGCCGAGCCCCCCTCGCCGTGATACGCGATGCCGTAGCCAATGTCCAGGCCGTCCTCCGGCGGATCGCCGGGTTGACGCCATGTCACGGTGACCTCGGGATCCGTGAACTCCCACGTGACGTCCATCTCGATGGGGTTGTCATAGTTCCCGCGCGTCGCCGGAGTCCCCGTGGCCGTGACTTTGACCGGCCCATCGTTGTCGCGATCCAACGCCCACAACACGAGACTCAACATGTGCGCGCCGCGATCACGGATGTTGCCGCCGCCGGAAAACATGAACCACCGGAAGGTGCTATGGCAATACGCGGGGTTGTACGGCCGCCACCGAGCGGGACCCAACCACATGTCCCAATCCAAGTGATCCGGCGGCGCTTGATCCGGCGGGCTGGGTCCCTCGGGATTCGGGTAATGCCAGTTGTCGACCCGTTTGATGCTTCCGATTTCCCCGTTCCGAATGAAGCTGTAAAACCGGTGGAACAACTCGTTGGAGCGCCCCTGATTGCCCACTTGCACGATCGCGCCATGGCGATGGACCGCGTCGAGAACGGCTTTGCCTTCTTCGATGGTGTTGCCGAGGGGTTTCTCGACGTAAACATCCTTGCCCGCCTCGACGGCGTGCAGCGTTTGCACGGCGTGCCAATGATCGGGCGTGGCGATAATCACCGCGTCGATGTCTTGACGGTCCAGCAAACGCCGGTAGTCGCCATAGCGATCCACGTCGTTGTCCAGCAAGCCCGCGGCGGCCTCGGCCCGTTGCGTGTCCGCCTCGCACACCGCGGCGACGGGATGCCACCGGTTCATGCTGCGCATAACCATGTTGCCCATGCCGCCCACGCCAATGCAGCCGAGGACGATCTGCTCGTTCGGCCCCGGCTCGCCTCCCAGGCCGAGCACCCGCGAGGGGAGAATCAATGGGGCGGCCGCGGCCGCGCCCGCCGCCAAGAAACCGCGCCGGGATATATTGCTCATACGAATCCCCTCCAAGAATATTGAGAAGCGCCCCTGCCGGGCTTACCCCCGCCTGACGTAAGGCAAGCCGCCCCAGCACAGCGGTAAGCCCCCGGACGCCTTAGCTCATTCTAGCAGGCCCGGCGTGTCCGTCCACACTGGTTGTGCGCCGCGCTGAAAGACCATGGCCGGCGCGGGCGTGCGCGAGCCTCAGCCGCTGGCAGCGTCTGCCGCGGTTGTCGCCTAGCATATGGGCCCAGGGTTTGCATGAGCGCATTCCTTTGCTGGACCCCGCCACTTGTGTTACGATCCCTTGGCACATATAAGTATCGGCCAAGGAAACGTAACATGCCAACCCATTCGTCCATGGAGTCCCGTCTGCTTGCGTTTATCAAGTCCAGGGGAGTGATTCGCCCCCGGGAGCTGGATGCGATTGGGGCGCCCCGGGAGTATCTGCGGCGTCTTTGCGCGCGGGGCGTGTTGGAGCGGCCCGGCCGCGGGCTGTACCGGCTGGCCTCCGAACCGCCCGGGGAGAACGCGGCGCTGGCCGAAGCCTGCCGCCGGGCGCCGGGCGGTGTGGTGTGTTTGCTGTCCGCGCTACGGTTTCACGACCTGACGTCCGAGTCGCCCTTCGAAGTGTGGCTGGCCATCGACCGGAAAGCGTGGCGGCCCCGGGCGGACTATCCGCCGTTGCGCGTAGTCCGCTTCTCGGGAAAGTCCTTCTCCCACGGCGTTGAGGAGCACCCCGTGGAAAAGGGGCTGTGCCGCGTGTATTCCCCCGCCAAGACCGTGGCGGACTGCTTCAAGTACCGGAACAAGATTGGGCTGGACGTGGCGCTGGAAGCGCTTCGCGACTGCCGGAGACAAGAAAGGGCCACGATGGATGAGCTATGGGAAGCGGCGAAAGCCTGCCGGATGAGCAACGTCATGCGGCCCTACCTGGAGGCCCTGGCGTGAAGGATGGGGGGCTTGACATTCCGCGATGCTTCGATGGAAGGACAACAACGATTCTGGGACCCCTGCCAGGGTCCTTCGTGTGGGTTGCGCCGGATCCAGGGGTATCGCCTTGGCTCGCTCCGCTCGCAAGGCTCAACCCCTGGCTACCATCTGTGACCGCTCCGCGGTCGTTCTTCGCAGGGGGATGTCGCGGAGAAGAGGCGTGAGCCCCTTGCCGGTGCGGCGTCCCAAGGGACCTTCGAAGGAGTCAGAGATGTCTTCTGTCGGCGCGGCGTGGCTTGGATGCGTGATGGCGCTCGGCGAACACATGTCCCCGGCATGCGTCGAGCATCCATCCCGTAGGGATGACAGAAGGTAGCCAGGGGTTGAGCCCGAGGAGCTTGCGACGAGGGCGATACCCCTGGATCTCGGCGCCGCCCGGAACGACCCCGGCAGGGGTCGCAGAAGTTCGGGCCAACACGATGAACTGGGAGCTCTCATAACCTATGGACTGAAGAACCGGGGGCTTGGCGCCGGGCCTCAGAAGATCTCGAGGGCGGCGTTGATCACGCGTTGCACGTCCATGGCGTTCACTTCGCCGTCGCCGGTGACGTCGTACTCGATGCCGATGCCGAGGGCGGCATTGATGACGTTCTGGATGTCGACGCTGTTCACCGTGCCGTTGGACGTGATGTTGTCGACGGGCAGGCAGGGTATGAGGCCGACGAACAGGCCGGCTCTGCTGGAGAGCAACCGCAAACGCCAACAGGCGCTTCCCCAAAGCGCCGACAGGCGCGCCAAGGGGATAGCCCGGTCCGGCTCATCGAGACGATACGACACGGAGCGGGGCGGCCAACGCGTGTCCCGCCCACCTATCCAAAACATCGGATCGATAGACCGGCCACGCCTCAAGAAACTCCGCCCGAAGGGCGTCTTCACCTATCAACAAAACCGCGCCGCACTCCAGTTCCCGCTGGGCCAAGGCGATAGCGCCGCGCCAGCGGGAAATTGCGTGTTCTCCACCCAGCCCTCAGCCTCTACTCGTGAGTGGAACGGCCAGCACCCCGGCGCCCAGCACGATTGACGCGACCCCGGCCCAAACAGGAACGTTGACGGTCTCTTTTTCATTGACGGTAAGCTGAATTGGGCCGAGATTGAGTGTCTCGGAGTCCGTGACGTAGCTGAATCCTCCATACACCAGCGCCAGTGTTCCGGCGGCGATCAACAAGAAACCCATGATCCAATACGCCTTCATTTTGTCTGCTCCGAATATGTCTGTATCGTTTTTGTTTCGTTACTTGTGCGAGAACTGGACGCCGCCGCCGCGGGCGCCAGGGATAGATGTTTCAGCCAAGCGCTCTAGAATCCTCTTGCCACGCCCCGGCCCTGAACCAAGCGAAACAGGATCAGGACAATCGCTACGACCAAGAGCACATGGATCACTCCGCCCATAGTGTACGAGGTAACCAAGCCAAGGGCCCACAGGCCAAGCAGAATAACTAACAACGTTGCGATCATGATTCTTATCTCCAGTCGCGTTCACTCTTGTAAGGATCGGCCGCCGCTTCCGGAACGGGCTCCAACGCGTTGATGGTTGGGGCCCGTTCGCATGGCGTTGGCGGCGTTCATGGGACAGCCGGCAGGCCGGGCTTCTACAAGGACGCCAGGATTTCGCCGGCCTCGATCGCGTGGAATTCGACTTCGTTGGCGCTGTTCTCGATCGCTTCGCCGCCCCTTCTGATGTCCGTGCCCGCGCCGCGGAAGGTGTTACAGCCTTGCATTCCCGCAAACGCCACGGCCAGAATCGCCGCCAGGGCGATCATCCTCAGACCTCTAAACATGCCTTCTGTCCTTTCAAGGTGTTCGGCAACAGACGGCGTCTGGCGCCGCCTCGGGCTCATTCCCGGGCAATAGCCATGTGCGTCCGTTGCTCGATTCTAAAGCAGCATCTACGTGGCCGACTCGTTATGCGCCATCCAGTATTGGCCAACGGCTGTGACAACCGACTCGAAGTCGGAAAAGCTCAGCGGTTTCATAATGTAACTGTTCGCGCCGCACCGATAGCTTTCGCGAATGTCGCCCTTCGCTTGGGAATCCGTGAAGATCACCACCGGCACCAAGGTAAGCGTGTTCTCCGGTTCAATGCCCCGGATCTGGCCGAGCACGGAGAAGCCGTTCGCCCCGGGCATTGCCAGGTCCAAAAGGATCAGTCTTGGGGGGGCTTCGCCGATTCGATCAGTCCATGGGGGCCGGGCCAGGAGGAAATCCATGGCCTCGTCTCCGTTGTTAAGACTTGCGACTCGAACATCCGCGATCGCGGCTTCAAGGACCGCTACAATGGATTCCCGCTCACCCTCGTTGTCTTCCACAACAAGAATGTCGATCAACTGGTCCTCTCTCGCGTCCCGCGCCATGTCTTCTTCTCTCAACTCGTCATGCATTGCTTAGTGCTCTCTTCCTGTGGGGCGTTTGTGAAAACCCCCGCGTAAATCCACTTAACATGATTGTAGCCGCTGCATGTGAACGCTGGGCAATGTTGCGGCAACAGTTCGGTAAAGCGAGGGAAGCGGCCGGCTGCTGATTTGGCAGGATCATGCTTTACGAAAGATTCATCGGCGCTTTACCAACGGTTTTTGTTATCCGGATACACTTGGGGAAATGGCTGACGCGGCGTCATCGCGGGCGCTCCCGCCCGGCTTGCGCCGCGCATCGACAAACGCTCTACCAACAGAGACTCGATGGTTCGGGTGGAAAAAAGGTGATGCAATGCGAACTTTGACCGTGTGCAGTGGGGGCATTTGCGTTGCGGCAATGGTGCTCGTGGCCGGCTTCCAAACGGCGGCGGGCGCGGATACCGGGCGTGTGAGCCCCGTTGTTCTCCAAGAAGGCGAGCAGCTTATCAGGGATCACGTGATCATCCTGGTGGACGAGTCGGGCAGTATCGGCGAACGAGACACGTTCGACTACGGGAAGGCGCTCGTGGAGCACTTCACGGCGGCCATGCCCAATGGCCACTACCAGTCCGGAATCAAGTCCTTCGCGGGCGTGCACAGCAGCGAATGGGTTCAAGTCAAGCTTGATTCGCATAACCGCGCGACAATGATCGACGGCGCCGCCAGCCTCGAGCCCCTGGGCGCCACCACGCCGCTAGCGCGCGCGATATACAACCAGCGGATCGAGCTCTCTGGAAAAGGCGGGCGCGGCGCGCTGCTTATCGTCTCGGACGGCATCGTGAGAGACCCTCAAGCCGTTTTGCAGGCGTGCCGGGATCTGAGGCAGGAATACGGTGGTGACCTTTGTATCTTCACGGTGCAGGTGGGCGATTCGGCGAGCGGCAGGACGCTGCTCCAAGACATGGCCGCCGTGAATGGATGCGGCAAGTACTATGACGGCGCTTCGCTTGACAACGCCGCGGCGATGAACGGCATGGTTCGCGACATCTTCTTCGGTCCCAGGGAAGTGGCGCGCCAGGCGGCGGCGCCGGCTCCTTCAGCGCCGGCCCCGGCCCCCTTGAGCCTTGAGAATGTTCACTTCGAGCATGACATCGATGTGGTCCACTCCATGTACAACGCCCAGCTCGACGAAGTGGCGTCAACCATGCGTAACGAACCGCAGACGCGCCTTCGTCTCCACGGGCACACAGACTCGAACGGCGCGAATGCATACAACCAAGCGCTATCCGAACGCCGTGTGAACGCAGTGGCCGCGGCCCTCACGCAGCGGGGTGTGGAATCGTCCCGCCTTGAAACCCGCGCCCATGGCGAGGAGAGCCCAGCGGTCCCGAACACCAGTCCGCGGAACATGCACACGAATCGACGCGTTGAA
>SLHB01000374.1 GCA_007136375.1 Candidatus Hydrogenedentota bacterium | reverse complement strand
GTGTCCTTGGGGCGCAAGGGCGACGTGAACGGCGACGGCGCCGTGACGGCGCAAGACGTGCAGTTGATGATCCGCGCCGTCCTCGGCGAGAGCGTGCCCGAAGGGCCCGAGTACAAGTATGTGTTCAGCGGCTCGGATAAGGCCAACCCCGACGCCGTGGACGTGCAGATCGTCATCAACGCCGCCCTGGGCGTGCAGTAGCGCGGAGGTGCAGCAACGAAAGACCACGAAGACATCCCCCTAAATCCCCCTTCAAAGGGGGACTTATGAGGACGGACGGTGGAGCTGGATGCGTTTGACTTCGTCTATATCACGAATCTCTGTGTGCTCTGCGACTCTGTGGTTTGTCTTTGCTTTATTTCGTCTTCTTTCGTAAGATTTCGTGGCTGAATATCCCGATATATTGGCCGTGCGGCGGCGTGATTCGCGGGGCGTTACCCGCCGAGACTCCGCTTGATCTTTTCGAGGAAGCGTTTGTGGAGGGGGTAGCTGTGCTGTTGGGAGGCGTCCTCGAACTGGCGCAGCAGCTCCTTTTGCTCCTTGGTCAGCTTCGTGGGCGTCTCGAGTTGCACTTTCACGAACTGGTCGCCCTTCTGGTAGCCGCGCAAGTCGGGCATGCCTTGGCCGCGGAGGCGGAAGAGGGTGCCGGATTGGGTTCCGGGCGGGACTTTCACCTCGGCTTCGCTCTTTAGGGTGGGCACGCGGATGGTCGCGCCGAGGGCGGCTTGGGGGAAGCTGATGGGCACTTCGCAGACGATGTCGTTGCCCCGGCGTTCGAAGACTTCGTGGGGCTCGACCTCCACGAAGATGTAGAGATCGCCGTAGGGGCCGCCGCTGTCGCCGGATTCGCCTTCGCCTGGCACGCGCAGGCGGGAGCCCGTGTCCACGCCCGCCGGGATGTCGATGGAGATTTCCTTGGGCATGGGCACGCGTCCGTTGCCGGAGCATTTGCCGCAGGGTTTGGTGATGGTGCGTCCGGCGCCGCGGCACCGGGGGCAGGTCTGGGTGATGCTGAAGAATCCTTGGGCGCGGCGGACTTGGCCGGCGCCCCGGCATTCGGGACAGGTTTGGGGTTGCGTGCCGGGCGCGGCGCCCGTGCCTTTGCAGTCTCCGCAGGGTTCGCGGCGGTTGATGGTGACGCGTTTCTTCGCGCCGAAGGCGGCCTCTTTGAGCGTGACGGTGACGCGCACTTCGAGGTCGGCTCCGGGCGCGGGACCGGAGCGGCGCCGCCCTTGGCCGCGGCCGAAGAGGACGTCGAAGAAATCCTCGAAAGGGGCGTCGAAGCCCGACGCGTCGCCGCCGAAGCCAAAGCCGCTGGGATCGAAACCGCCGCCGCCCCGGGCGCCGGAGAAGGCTTCGCCGGCCGCGCCAAAGCGGTCGTATTCCTGCCGCTTCTTCTGATTCTTCAGAACGTCGTAGGCTTCGTTGATTTCCTTCAGCTTATCCTCGGCCGCCTTGTCGCCCCCCGTTTTGTCGGGGTGGTACTTATGGGCGAGCTTTAGATAGGCTTTCCGGATCTCCTCGGGCGAGGCGTCGCGCGATACGCCCAGTATTTCGTAGTAGTCCGTCTGCTTCGGCATCGATACCGCCTATCCCGCGTGTTCCGGCAGCGCCCGCCGCTTCGCGCCTTGGCGGCGTCCGGGCGCGCCGGGTTATGCTTGGTCTTCGGATTTTCGGCTGATAAACGCGGACAGTTCACCGGCGCCCGCCCCCGATTTTCCGCGGGCCGCCGCGTTTCCGTGGCCATTCGGCCGGACTGGCGGGACCGCCGGGTTGGGCTTTCGCCGGTGAACCATACGGGTTGTGTTGTCCGCCCCGGAGGGTGGGCTAGTCGTTCTTGTCCTTCTTTTCGTCGTCGACCACAGTGAAGTCGGCGTCGACGGGGCCTTCCTCGGCGTCCGCGGCGTCTTCCTGCTGGCCATCGTCGCCGCCGGAGTGTTGTTGGCCTTCCTCTCCGGCCGCTTCGGCCTGTTGGGCCGCCGCCGCGGCCGCCGCGTACATGGCTTCCGCCAGCTTGTGCGACGCGGTCTGCACCTTCTCCGTGGCTGCTTCGATGGCCTGTAGATCGTCGCCTTCCTTGGCCTGGCGCAGTTCGTTCAAGGCTTCTTCAAGCTGCTGCTTGTCGGCGGCGTCCAGTTTGTCGCCGTTTTCCTTGAGGCTCTTTTCCGTCGAGTAGACGAGGGAGTCGGCGTTGTTCTTCGCGTCGATGAGCTGACGCCGCTGCTTGTCTTCGTCCTCGTGCTCTTGCGCCTCCTTGACCATCCGGTTGATTTCGTCCTCGGACAGGCCGCTGGAGGATTCGATGCGGATCTTCTGTTCCTTGTTGGTCGCGAGATCCTTCGCGGACACATGGACGATGCCGTTGGCGTCGATGTCGAAGGTGACTTCGATCTGGGGCACGCCCCGGGGCGCCGGCGGAATGCCGACGAGGTCGAACCGGCCAAGGGTCCGGTTGTCCTGGGCCATTTCGCGCTCGCCCTGGAGCACGTGGATGGTCACGGCGGTCTGGTTGTCCGCCGCGGTTGAGAAGATCTGCCGCTTTGTCACGGGGATGGTGGTGTTGCGTTCGATGAGTTTCGTGCACACGCCGCCGAGGGTCTCGATGCCCAGGGACAAGGGCGTGACGTCCAGGAGCAGCACGTCCTTAACATCGCCGGCGAGGACGCCCGCTTGGATGGCCGCGCCGATGGCCACGACTTCGTCGGGGTTGACGCCCCGGTGGGGATCCTTGCCGAAGAGATCTTTCACGAGGTTGATGACGGCGGGCATGCGTGTCATGCCGCCCACGAGGATGACTTCGTCGACCTCGGAGGCGGACAGGCCCGCGTCTTCCATGGCGCGGCGGCATGGGCCCTTGGAGCGTTGCAGGAGATCGTCGCAGAGCTGCTCCAGCTTGGCGCGGGTCAGCGTGTAGTTCATGTGCTTCGGCCCGGAGGCGTCCGCCGTGATGAAGGGCAGATTCACGTCCGTCTGCGACGTAGTGGACAGTTCGCACTTGGCTTTCTCGGCGGCTTCCTTCAGGCGTTGAAGGGCCATGTGGTCCTTACGCAGGTCGATGCCTTGCTCCTTCACGAACTCTTCGGCGAGCCAGTCGATGATGCGCTGGTCGAAGTCGTCGCCGCCGAGATGGGTGTCGCCGTTGGTGCTAAGGACCTCGAAGCTGTCGTCGCCGATGCTCAGGATGGAGATATCGAAGGTGCCGCCGCCCAAGTCATATACGGCGACCTTTTCGTCCTTCTTCCGATCGAGGCCGTAAGCTAGCGCGGCGGCGGTGGGCTCGTTGATAATCCGGAGCACCTCCAGCCCGGCGATGCGGCCGGCGTCCTTGGTGGCTTGCCGTTGCGAGTCGTTGAAGTACGCGGGCACGGTGACGACGGCCTGCGTAACTTCTTCGCCGAGATAGCTTTCCGCTGTCTCCTTCATCTTTTGAAGGATCATGGCGGAGATTTCCGGCGGCCGGTAGGTCTTACCTTGGATCTCTACTTGGCAGTCGCCGGTGTCCGAGGCGGTCACCTTATAGGGAACGCTCTTCTCTTCTTCCTTGACCTCGTCGTAGCGGCGGCCCATGAAGCGTTTGATCGAGAAGATGGTGTTGTTCGGATTCGTAATGGCCTGGCGCTTGGCGACGGCGCCGACCAGCCGCTCCCCGTCCTTGGTGAAGGCGACCACGGAGGGCGTGGTCCGGTTGCCCTCGGTGTTGGCGACGACGGTGCTTTCTCCACCTTCCATGACGGCTACGCACGAGTTCGTGGTGCCCAGGTCAATGCCGATTACTTTACCCATTTGTGTTCCAACCTCCATGCGCGGCTTCTTGCCGCGCGGCGTTTATCCAATTTGCAAGCGGCGCTGAGAATGGGGCGGCGTCTTCGCGTTCGCCAGCGGGCCGCCCGGGGTTGAAGTCATTTCTCGCCGCTATTGGGGTCGATTCTAGCACTTTCTGGGTTGCTTTCGTCCACTTGTTCCCGCGATTCCGCCGAGCCGGTTTCGGGCCCGCCCTCCGGGGCGTTCTCGCCGGGCGCTCCCTGGCTCACCACCACTTTGGCGGGCCGCAGGACTTGGCTGCCGAGGCGGTAACCCCGCTGAAACTCCTGAGCTACTTGGTTCTCCGGAACATCTTCGGAGTGCGTTTGCATGACGGCTTCATGCACGTTCGGATCGAAGGCTTCGCCGACGCTCGAAATGGCCTCTAGGCCGTGGCGGGCCAGCGCCTCCTGCAACTGGTTCCGCACCATCTGAACGCCCTTGGCGAGTTGGCCGCCGCCATCGCCCGAGTCCGAATGCTCCAAGGCGAGATCGAGGTGGTCAATGATGGGCAGAATATCTCGGATGACGCCTTCGGCGGCCCGTTCCCGGGTGCGTTCCGCTTCCCGCCGCGTCCGCTTGCGGAAGTTCTCGAACTCGGCCTGCATGCGCAGCAGCCGGTCCTTTGCCTCGGCCAGTTCCTCCCGGAGACTGTTCCGTTCTTCGATGATCCCCGCCACGTCCTCCTCCTGAAGGATTTCCGCGTCCGGCGCGGCGTCTTCTTGGTCCGTCCCGCGGGCGCTGGCGCCGGGCTCCGCTGGCGCGGCGTCCACGGGCTCGGCCTTGACGGCTTCGGCCGCGTCTTCCGGCTCGGCGGCCCGTTTCTCCGCGGCTGGCGCGGCTTCCCCGGCCGAAGCCTCCGCCTCCGCGCTGGCCGCCTCTGTCTCGCGCTTGTGTTTTCTTCTCATTGCTATGCAATAAACCCTGATAGTTGGTGTTTCCGTATTTCGCGCGGGAGTGTGCGCATGGCTGACGCCGCGCGCGTCAACCGAGGGAACGCTCCCTCGGCCGTCCACGGGCGTCCGACGCCGCCGGGTTCGCGAAGCCGCTAGCAGCTCAGCCGCGTCAGCAGCCGGCTCAGCGAGGAAGCCGTGTAATCCACCACGGATGTCAGGCGCCCATAGGGCATCCGCCGCGGACCGAGCACGCCCAGCACGCCGACGGTCTGATCGCCGACGCGGTAGGGCGACGCCACGACGCTAATCTCGTCGATGCCCTCCACCTCGGCTTCGCCGCCGATGATCGTGGTGAACCGGGGGGCGCCGTCCCGCATCAGCCGCTGCCGCACGGCGTTGAGGAGGCCTTGGCGCTCCTCCAGGAAGTTGAACACCTCCCGGGCCTTGGCCACGTCGTGAAACTCCGGCTGCTCGAAGAGCTGGGACGCCCCGTCCAGAAAGACCTGCGACGCCCGGTGCATGGGCATGAGGCCGAGCAGGTTCGCCGCAGTTTCGGCGAGGATCCGCTCCTCATCCAAGAGGGTGCGCACCCGGCTTTGGATGGATGCGACCAGTTGGTCAAAGGTCACGCCATGGGACAATTGCTCGTTCAAAAAGCTGTTCAGCTTTGGCGCCACGGGCGGCGGAACCGCGTCGCCCAAGGCCACGAGCATGGTGCGCACGTTTCCATAACTGTCGGCGACTAAGACGGCCATGCGCTGGTTCGTGATGGGCACCACCTCGATGCGGCGTATTTCCGCGTGGCTATCGTCCGGCGCCTCCACGATGCCCGTGTGTTGTGTCACGAGGGCCAGCAGATGGCTCGTGTGCCGCATCACGTTCTCCGCGTCGCGCATCATGGCCGAGAGCTCCGCGTCGATGCGCTGGCGCTCGGCCTCGGACAGCTCCTGGACACGCATCAGGTAGTCCACGTAGTAGCGGTAGCCTTTATCCGTGGGGATCCGGCCCGAGCTGGTGTGCAACTGCTGGAGATAACCGGCCTCTTCCAGATCCGCCATGACATTCCGGACCGTGGCGGGGCTCAAGTTGAGTCCAAACCGTTTCACGACGGAACGCGAGCCCACGGCTTCCGCCGTGGTAATGAAGGTCTCCACCACCGCGCGGAGTATCAATTCCTCCCGATCCGTGAGCACAGTTTCCGGATTCATAGATTCACTTCCCGCTCTTGGCCGAAATGGCCCCTGCCGCCGCGCCCACCGATGAAGGCGGAAGGCGCCGCTTACGAGGCCATCCGGCTTAGCACTCGCATTATTGGAGTGCTAACAACTGCCCTGAGTGTAGCATACTCCCCAGGGCCTGTCAAGGTCCGCGGCCGTCCCAGGACGTGTGCGAAGGCCGCGCTAAGTTGTATGGTGACAAGGACTTACGCGACACATGAGCCCGCCGGCCTCGGGCCGCGAGGACCTTTGCAGAACGCCGCTGGCGCTCCCCCGGCGGCCCGTGTTCTTGCCTTGGCCGCCGATCCGGGCTATGATTGGCGTCACGCTGTCCCGGAGGCGGCAGTCCGTTTCTTCTTGCGCCCCGAGAGAACCCACCGGCTTTCTGTTTGAAT
>SLHB01000033.1 GCA_007136375.1 Candidatus Hydrogenedentota bacterium | reverse complement strand
GTCCGCCATAGCGCAACAGGTCTATCTGGAGCGCCTGCTCCCTCTGGACCTGGCCGCCGAGCCCTGCGGGAAGCCCATGGACTACGTCTACGAACCCTCGCCCTCCGAGGTCTTGGACAGGCTGCTGAGGACGTTCTTGCGGGTTCAGGTGCAGCGCATTCTCCGCGAGGCCGCCGCGAGCGAGCACGGCGCGCGGATGACGGCCATGGACTCGGCGACGAACAACGCGAGCGATGTCATCGAACGGCTCACGCTGCAATACAACCGGCTGCGCCAGGACGCGATCACGAAGGAAGTCATCGAAGTCGTCAGCGGCGCCGAAGCATTGGAGGTCATATGAATATCGGGCGCATCTCCCAGGTGATTGGCCCCGTGGTGGACGTGAAGTTCCCGCCCGGCGCTTTGCCGCCCATCTACAACGCGCTGGAAGTGGACCGGCCCGGCGGCTCCGGCCGCATCGTCCTTGAGGTGGCCCAGCATCTCGGCGAGAGCGCCGTCCGCACCGTGGCCATGGAGGGCACGGACGGGCTTACCCGGGGCATGGAGGCGCGGGACACCGGCGGATACATCTCACTGCCCGTGGGGAAGGAGATCCTCGGCCGCATCCTCAATGTCGTGGGGGATCCCGTGGACGAGCGCGGCCCCGTCGAAACCGCGGAGCGCTGGCCCATCCACCGGCCGTCGCCGGAGTTCGACGAGCTCGAAACGGCCACGGAGATCTTCGAAACGGGCATCAAGGTCATCGATCTCCTCGCGCCCTACAGCCGGGGCGGAAAAACGGGCCTTTTCGGCGGCGCGGGCGTGGGCAAGACCGTGTTGATCATGGAGTTGATCCACAACGTCGCGACGAAGCACGGGGGATACTCCGTGTTCGCCGGCGTGGGCGAGCGTACCCGGGAGGGCAACGACCTCTGGCTGGAGATGTCCGAGTCCGGCGTCATCGACAAGACGGCCCTGGTGTACGGCCAGATGACGGAACCCCCCGGCGCACGGGCCCGCGTCGCCCTGACGGGCTTGACGGCGGCCGAGTATTTCCGCGACGAGGGCGGCCAGGACGTGCTCCTCTTTATCGACAACATCTTCCGCTTCTCTCAGGCGGGCATGGAAGTGTCGGCGTTGTTGGGCCGGAT
This sequence comes from Candidatus Hydrogenedentota bacterium, assembly GCA_007136375.1. Classification (GTDB taxonomy): domain Bacteria; phylum Hydrogenedentota; class Hydrogenedentia; order Hydrogenedentales; family SLHB01; genus SLHB01. The sequence continues at coordinate 5,183 of SLHB01000033.1, read as the reverse complement.
GCCGAGCGCCGTGGGCTATCAACCTACCCTGGCCACGGAGATGGGCGAACTCCAAGAACGGATCACCACGACGAAGAAGGGCTCCATTACCTCCGTCCAGGCCATCTACGTGCCCGCGGACGATTTGACCGATCCCGCGCCGGCGACGACCTTCGCGCACCTCGACGCCACCACCGTGTTGTCCCGCCAGATCTCCGAGCTCGGCATCTATCCGGCCGTGGATCCCCTGGACAGCACCAGCCGCATCCTCGATCCGAGGATCGTCGGCGAAGAACATTACCGGGTGGCCCGGGGCATTCAGGAGATCCTGCAGCGCTACAAGGATTTGCAGGACATCATCGCCATCCTCGGGATGGATGAGCTGTCCGAGGAAGACAAGGAGACGGTGAACCGGGCCCGCCGCATCCAGCGCTTCCTGTCGCAGCCGAACTTTGTCGCCGAACAGTTTACGGGCATCCCGGGCAAATATGTGTCGCTGGAGGAGACCGTCCGTAGCTTCGCCGAAATCCTCGCGGGCGAGCACGACAGTCTCCCGGAGAGCGCGTTCATGTATTGCGGCGCCATCGAGGACGTGGCGGACAAGGCCAAGGCTATGCAGACGGCGTAACCCCTTCCGCGCCGGGCCGCCGCGGCCGGTGTTCGTGGATAGGATCCATGGGAAATCAAAACCACATCAAGCTAGAGTTGTGCGCGCCGGAGCGGCCTCTGGTCGAGTTGGACGTGAAGGAGTTGGTCGCGCCGGGGCTCCACGGCCTCTTCACGGTGCAGCCCGGTCACACGCCCTTCTTCAGCATTCTGCGGACGGGGGCGCTGGTGGTGGACTGCGCCGAGAGCGGCAAACGCTTCTTTGCGGTGCACGACGGATTCATCGAAGTGTTGAACGATCGCGTGGTGATTCTCGCCCAAACCATGGAGGAAGAAGAGGAAATCGATCCGGATCGGGCGGAAGCCGCCAAGCAACGGGCCCAGCAAATTCTGGCTCAACGCAACCGCGACATCGACCACAGCCGCGCCGAGGCCGCATTGGAGCGCGCCCTTGCGCGCCTCCACGCCCACAGCCGCGTGGAGCACTGAAGCCGCTCGCTGCGGGCGCGGCGGCCGTAGACGTAAGTCCTGTAACCTTTCGTGCCGCTGGCTGTATAATGAATGTGTGATTAGCGCGCCTCCCGCGCCGCGCAAGGGAGCCTTGCATTTGGTTCGGAGTGTTGGACGCGCATGGAATTTGACAACCTTTTCCAAGGATGTGGTAGCATCGGAGTTCCAGTCCTGCCAAGATCGGCCGAACGGCGCTTCCGCCTTGGGGAAGGAAGCAGCGCATAGGGACTGTTCGGCGCGAATATCTTGGAGCTTCCTTCAGGACGAGATCCAATAGCAAGTCCATGAGTTCCGCTACGGGTGAATGCCAAACCGCTTTCCTGCGTGAATTGCCGAGGGCAATAGTGCGTCTGGTTAGTAAGGAAAGTTGATCGGGTTGCCAGGTTGGCGCCGCTTCCGGGGTCTCGCCAGCCGGAGAGGATGCAAGGTTTGGACCGATGGAACGCGAGAAGCTCTCAAAGGTAGAATGTCGCGCCGTGGAGCGTCACTGGCGCCACCTGGCCCAGGTGTGGCGACCAGATGTGACCTACGAGGAGGCGCTGGAGGATTGGCTGGCCAATCACGCCGAGGCCTGGCGCGTCCGCAGGCAGGAGCGCGCGTTGGAAAAACAACGCCAGGAGATGCTTAAGCACAAGTGGATCGAATCGGAAAAGGCCCGCTGCGACATTGGCAAACAGGCCTATATCGATTGGATCAAGCGCTATGCGGCGGACTGGCGCCGCTGGTACGAAGAAACCGAGGAAGAAGATAGCGCTTGCTCGTAAGCGGTCCTCCCACGGCTTGGCCAGCGCGAGGACGCCCCTCGCCGCCACGCTCCAAGCCACCCCCGTGGTGTTCCTCTGTTCGCTGCTGACGGCCCCCATAAGCTCGCCACGCGCTGGAGTTCCTGTGTCCGAACGCCCTCATTGATCCCACGAATTGATGCCCCGGGGCGCCCTGCGCTATACTTCCGAAACAATGACTGGCCGGCGAGCAAACCGTTCCGGCCCTACGCGAAACGCTTACCTCACCCATCCGCCGTTGATCCCACACGCGCCGGAAAGCCGAGCCACGCCCAGAGCGGAAGGCCCGCGCGCCCCGGCCTGTCAACGGCGGTTCCGCAAGCACAGGAATGGTTGGCTCATGACGAAGCAATCACGCCGCAATGACCCGCGCCGGGCGCATATACCCCGCGGGCTCGAAGTGCTTGCGAAGTATCCGGGTTATCTGAGAACAATGCGCTACCGGTATTGAAACTCGCTGGCGCCTGACTTTTCTTTCCGCTTTGGATGTTAAGCCGCGGGGCCGCCCTCCTTCCATGGGGAAGCGGGCGGAACGGAGTTTCTTAGGAGCCGCCGGGAGCCATGAACCACCCAATGATCCCCTCCAGAGTCTTTTTCGTCAGAGGCGTGGGCGCGCACAAGGATAAGCTTGCTTCCTTCGAGAGCGCGCTGCGCAACGCCGGCATTGAGAAGTACAACCTCGTCTACGTTTCCAGTATCTTTCCGCCGAGCTGCCGTATCGTGTCTATCCGGGATGGCCTGAAGTGTTTGAAGCCGGGGCAGATCGTCTATTGCGTTATGTCGCGGAACGAGACGAACGAGCCAAACCGCTTGGTGTCCGCCGCCGTCGGCCTTGCCCTGCCAAACCGGAAGGATCGTTATGGCTACATCAGTGAACACCACGCCTTCGGGGAGCGCGGCGACATCGCCGGGGACTACGCCGAGGACCTCGCGGCGACGATGTTGGCCACGACGCTGGGCATCGAATTCGATCCCGATCAAGCCTGGGACGAGCGCAAGCAACTCTACAAGGCGAGCGGCCACATCTTTAAAACCCGCAACGTGACCCAATCCGCGGAAGGCCATAAGGACGGGCTCTGGACGACGGTCCTCGCGGCGGCCGTGTTCATCCTCGAATGAGTTCCGGACTCCCTCTCGCCAACGGCTGGCCCGCGGACCCCATCAGGAAACGCCAATGACGGATCTGCCACAGTTCGGCGACTTCGAAGCGCGGTTTCGCGGTTACGGCGCGGCGAAGATCGCCATCCTTCCCATTCCCTTCGACAAGACCAGCTCCTGGGGCAAAGGCGCGGACAAGGGGCCGGCGGCCCTCCTGGACGCCTCCCAGTATCTGGAGAACTACGACATTGAGACGGAAACCGAAGTCTTCCGGCGCGGGATCTATACGGCTCCGCCTGTGTTGGCGGAAGCGCCGGAGGCGATGATCCAACAGGGCTGCGAGGCCGCCGCCGCGCTCCTGGACGCGGGAAAGATCGTCGCCGCCATCGGGGGCGAGCACTCCGTCACGGAAGGACCCCTGAAGGCCTGCGCGGCCCGGCATCCGGGTTTGAGCGTGCTGCAACTGGACGCCCACGGCGACCGCCGCTCCGAGTACCAGGGCACGCCTTACAGTCACGCCTGCATCATGCACCGGGCGCGGCAGTACGCGGACCGTATTGCGTCCGTGGGCGTCCGCAGCATCGACGCCAGCGAACGCGCCGCCCTGGAGCGGGACAAGATTGTTTACGCCTGGGAAGCCCAGACGGGGGGCGATTGGGTGCGCGACACGGTCGGCTGGCTGGGTGAGGCGGTCTACGTGACCATCGATCTCGACTGCTTCGACCCCTCCGAACTGCCGGCGACGGGAACGCCGGAGCCCGGCGGGCTTGGCTGGCGCACCGTGTTGGATGTCCTCCGCGAAACCGCGCGCCGGCGCCGTGTCGTCGGCTTTGACATTGTCGAGTTGTGCCCCGATGGAACCCGGCCGTCTCCGTTCCTCGCCGCGAAGTTGCTGTACACCTTCCTAAGCTATATCTACGCCTACAACCCGCCGGCTTGACGTCGTTTCGGCGGCGCGGAAACCAGCGTGGCGATCTCCGCCCCTATTCGCTGGTCCGGGACGAGACACAAGCGAATTCGCTTGACTTTCCCGGCGTTGTAGGACATGATCTATGAGATTCAAACCGTATTTTTCGTGGATTGGCGCGGCCGCTGTCTGGAGAGCCGCGTAAGGGAGTGCATATAGCATGAAGACGTTTCCGGCGCGTTGGGCGCTATTGGGTCTGTTGGCGTTCTGCTTCATGAGTCCGTTTCATGGGGCGGCGGCCGCCGCGGAAGAGGAAGAGCGCGATATCGATCCTGAGGCGGCCGCGGTGTTGCAGCGGTTCGCCGATTCGATGAAGGAGTTGGAGCGCTTTTCGGTCGGCTACACCGTTCACATCGACGTTGAGGCTCAAGGCCTGCGCCAGGAGATGACCCAGGTCTATGAGCTGTCCGTGGAGCGGCCGAACCGTTTCGCCATGATACCGGAAGACGGCGCGATGGGAAGCGGCGCCGTCCTCTCCGATGGTGAGCGGCTGTACATCCATGTGCCCATGCTCGGCCAGTACATGGCGCAGGACGCCCCGGAATCGCTGGACAATCTGCCGCTGGAGACTACCATCGCCATGGGCGATCCCTTTCAGGCGCTCCTCATCCTCGCGTCGGACGACCCCTATGGAATCCTGACGGACGATGTCTCGGAGATCGCCTACCTCGGCGAAACGGAGATCGGCGGGGAGCCATGCATGGGGGTCGAGCTGGAGAATCAGGACATGCGCATGATCCTCCATTTCGCCGCGGACGAGCAGGGGTTGTTGCGGCGCATCACCGCGGATCTCTCGGCCGAACAACTCGGCGACATGGCCGCCATTTTCGGCGAAGAAACGCGGATGGACCTCTGGGCGGATCTCGAGAACTGGGCCTTGGACCCCGAGTTCGACGAGGCCGTGTTCGCCTTTGACCCGCCGGAGGATCACGAGGCCGTGGAAAGCTTCTTCGCCGGCGGCATGGACGAGGGCGGCCCCACGGAGTTGCTTGGAGAGGAGGCGCCGTCCTTCGGCCTGAGCCTCATGGACGGCGGGGCCATGGAGCTTTCGGACCATTTGGGCGAGGATGTGGTGGTCCTGGACTTCTGGGCGACCTGGTGTCCCCCTTGCGTGGAAGCGCTTCCGATTCTTAGGGAGGTGACCGGCGAATTTGCGGATGAGAACGTTGTGTTCTACGCCGTGAATGTGCAGGAAGAGCCCGATCGGATCAATGAGTTCCTGGAGCGGGAAGGCTTGGAGT
>SLHB01000159.1 GCA_007136375.1 Candidatus Hydrogenedentota bacterium | reverse complement strand
GGCCGTAATCGTCGGCGCGCTGTTAAAGTCCATCGCGTTCGCCATGATAGGCAAGGATCTCTCCCGGCCTCTGTGGAAGATGGACATTCCCCTGGAGGCGCTGAAGCGGTTCTTCGTGTTTTGGCTCATCCTGGATCTCATGATCATCACCAGTCTGCGCCTCGGGGGACAACTGCAGGACGCCCTGCCGTCCTTGGCCGCGTTGCTGGTGGTTTTGAGCGTGGCGGTGTATCTCGTGTATGTGCCCGTCGGCGCCGCGGTCATGTTCAGCGGCCGCTTCGCTTGGGAGGAATTGGGCGAGGCTGTCCGTCCGCTCCTGGACGAGTTCGGGCGCACCCTGCTCCTTGTGGCGATCGCCCTCATGCAGTTCTTCTTCATTATGGGCATGCGGCCCGAGGAGGGAGGCATGGAATGGTTGTGGCGGACGCCCATACTCGCGGCCTTTACGGCGGCGCTGGACTGCCTCATTTTCGCCGGCGCATGGATCATTTGCATGACGCGCCGGGAGGCCGAGGATGACGACGCCGAGTTCTAACACCGCCCCGCTGGTATGGCGGCTTGTCCTTATCATCGTCGTCACCATGACGGCCACAACGGCCTATGTGGTCTACCGGCTTGCCGACCTGCCGGCCGATTCACCCTTGGCCCGCATGTACCGGGCCGAAGCGGAGATTCATATCCTCGCCCAGGCCGTCCGCAAGTACGCATCGGACCACGGCGCCTATCCGCCGCCGGGCGCTGGAGGCTTGGCGCGGGCCCTGGAGAACGCGGAGGCCGCGCGGGACTTCTTCCCCGAGGGGCAGGCCGTCGATCCCTGGGGGCGCCCCTACGGCTACACGCCCCACACCCATTACGCGGACGCCGACGGGCCTGTCTTCCGGAGCAACGGGGATTTCGCCGCGCCCGATGCGTTCCAACTGTTCTCCCTCGGCGAAAGCGGCGCCGCGGGCTTGGAGGGTGAAGGGGCGCAGGAGGACGTCATTACGAGCTGGGAGCCGAACCAGCCCTGGCGCCGGATCTATCACCAGCGGCAACAGGCGTACCTGGACGCCAGCGAATGAACTCCGGCTTCGGAAGCGCGGAATATACCGACGGTTTTCACGTGTCTTAAGGAAACCCATGCGTATTCAAGTTGCATATGGCGAGAACGTTCAGGAAGCCCAACTCGACTGGATCCGGTTTCTCGGCGAGATCGAGATGGCCGACGCGGCGCCGCTTGCCGATGTTCACAGCGCCGTGAGGGAGGCCCTCGCCTCGCCCCACGGCTTGGAACAAGCCGTGCCGGACGTGGTCCAGCCCGGCGAACGCGTCGCCATCCTTGTGTCCGACGCCTTTCGCAAGACCGGCGCGGACCAGTTCCTCCCGCCCTTGCTCGACGCCCTGAGCGGCCGGGGCGTGAAAGACAAGGACCTCCTGTTCATGTTCGCCACCGGCACCCACCGTCCGCCATCGCCGATCGAGCAGGCCGCGATCCTGGGGCCGGAGATCTACCGTCGCTTCGAGGGGCAGATCTATGTTCACGACGCCTACGCGGCGGATAACTTTGTGTACGTGGGCGCGACCTCCCGGGGCACGCCCGTCAAGATCAACAAGCGCGTCCGCGAGTGCGACCGCATTATCGCGACGGGGACCGTGGTGTTCCATTACTTCGGCGGATTCGGCGGCGGCCGCAAATCGATTTTGCCCGGCATTGCCTCCGAGGAATCCATCCGTTGCAACCATGGCCTCAACCTGGACCCCAAGGACGACCGCATCAACCCCGCCGTCCGCATCGGCGCGTTGGACGGCAATCCCGTCTCGGAAGACATGCTCGAAGGCGCGCGCCTGGCCAAGGTGGACGCTATCCTCAACACCGTGATGAACCGGCAAGGCCAGATCGCGGGCGTATTCGCGGGGGATCTGGAAGCAGCGCACCGGGCGGCGGTCCGGTTTGCCGAGAAGCTCTTCGCCACGCCTATTGATGAGCGCGCCGACCTGGTCATCGCTTCGTCCGATGGAACCAAGAACTTCGTTCAGTCTCATAAAGCCCTGTTTAACGCTCACCAAGCGATGAAGTCGGGCGGGCGCATCATTCTTCTGGCCCGTTGCGAGGAGGGGCTGGGCGGCGGCCGACTCGCCCGCTGGCTTGGCCTGGGGGATCGGGCGTCCATCATCGCGGAGCTCAGACGGGAAGGCGAAATCTACGGTCAGACGGCCCTCTCCACCCGTTATCGCGCGCCGTCCGCCTTTCTTGTCACGGATCTGCCCGATGAGGACGTGGCGCTAATTGGCGCGCAACGGGCCCAGGATCTTCAAGAAGCTCTGTACCTCGCCAAACATCATTTCACCACCGCGAACATCCCGGAGCCCACCTGCTACCTCATGCCCGCCGCGCCGTACACCGTGCCTTTCCCCCGGGACTGACCGGGCCCGCGCATCCGCCGGGATGCGCGCTGAAGCGGGCGTCGGGTATCCTTGCTCCCTATACACCTGTCGGGTTGAACTGAGGGGAGGGCGCTCTGATGCGGCGTTTAAACGTGTTGATGGGAATCGTATGGCTCGCGGGCTTGGCGCCGGCGGCGTGGACCGCTCCGTTGGAGGCGGGCGCCGCCGTGGAAGACATAACGCCCACCGTTCCTCAGCGCATGAGCGGTTATTTCCACGAGCGCGTCAGCACGGGGACCCATGACCCCTTGTTGGTCAAGGCGATGGTGTTGCGGCAGGGAGATGTCTCGGCGGCGATAGTGACGTGTGACCTCATCGGCATCCCGGAATCCGTCACCGCCCGCATCCGCGAAGGGGCCAGCGGCGTCACCGGCATTCCCAGCGAAAATATCGCCATTGCCGCGACCCACACCCATACTGGGCCCTTGTACTATGGCGTGTTCCGTGATCTCTTCCATGAGCGAGCGGTGGCCGCCGAAGGGGAGGATCCGCACGACCCCTCCCCGTATGTGGACCAACTCGTGGAGCAGACGGTGGCCGCTATCGCGGCGGCGGAGAACGCCCTCGCTCCGGCGGACATGTGGACGAGCAACGCCCGGGAAGAGCGCCTTTCTTTCAACCGGCGGTTCTACCTCCGCGACGGCTCGGTTCGCTTTAACCCCGGCAAGCTGAATCCCGAGATCGTGGCTCCAGCGGGCCCAATCGATCCGGAGATTCCGCTGCTGTACATGGAGTCGGCGGAAGACGGCGCGCCCCTCGTCTTGTTCCATGCCTTCGCCTTGCATCTCGACACTGTGGGAGGCGTGGAGTTTGCGGCGGACTATCCCTACTACGCGCGGGAGATCCTGCGGGACGCCGTGGGCGAGCAACTTGTCACCCTCTTCGGCATGGCCCCGTGTGGCGACATCAACCATATCGACGTGAACCATGGCGCCGCGCAACGGGGCCACGGGGAGGCCGAGCGCATTGGCCGGGCCTTGGCCGCCGTCATACAGACGGCCTTGCTGGCCATGACCGACGGTGCGCCCGCCGAACCCGGCCTGGCCGTGGCCAGCCGTGTGTTAGACGTCCCCGCGCAAACCTATGACGCCGAGGAGTTGGAGTGGGCCCGGGACATTCTGGAAGAAGTGGAGAGCCCTGACATTCCTTTCCTTGACAAGACCCGCGCCCGCGCCGTTGTGGATTTGCACACGCGCTACGGCGACACGATAGCGATGGAGGTCCAGGCTGTCCGCCTTCACAATGACGCTGTCTTTGTCTTCCTTCCCGGGGAATGGTTCGTGGATTTGAGCCTTCACCTGAAGGAGGCGTCGCCTTTCGAGACGACGATCGTGGTCAGCATGGCCAACGGCGCTCCCGGCTATGTTCCCACGGCGCAGGCGTTCCAGGAGGGCAGCTACGAGACCGTGAATTCCCGGATCGCTCCGGGCGGCGCCGAGGAAGTGTTGGAGGAAGCGCGCCGATTGCTCTACGGTCTCAAGGACTGGTGAGCCGGGCCGCGCGCGGCGCGCTTAGCGGTCTCCCTGACCAGGCCTCAAGCGTCTCCTGACGCTAGCTGGCTTCCAGAAGGGCGCGGGCGTGCTTGAGGCTGAGTTCGGACAGAGAGCCGTCGAGGAGGCGGGCGACCTCCTCGGCCCGGGCCTCGTCCTCGACGCGGGCCACGCGGGTGAGGGTTCGCCCCTTCCGGGAGGCTTTGGCCACGTGGTAATGGCCCGTGGCGGCGGCCGCGATCTGGGCGATGTGGGTGATGCAGATGGTCTGGTGGGTCTGTGCCAGGGCGGCGAGCTTCGCGGCTACTTTCGTGGCGACGGCGCCGCCTACGCCCGCGTCGATTTCGTCGAAGATCAGGGTGGGAATCGCGTCGGACTCGGCGAAAACCGTCTTGATCGCCAGCATAATCCGGGAGATTTCGCCGCCCGACGCCACTTGCCGCAGCGGTTTGAGCCGCTCGCCCACGTTGGCGGCCAGGGCGAAGTCGGCCTTGTCCGCGCCGGCGAGGCCAAGGGACGCCGATTCAAACTGGACTTCGAAGACCGCTTTTTCCATGCCGAGCTCGCGGAGGTGACCGGTGATCTCGCCGTTGAGCCGTTTGGCCGCTTGCTTCCGGGCTTTGGTGAGGCGGGCCGCCGCGGCCTCGGCCTTGTGGGCCAGGGCCTCTGCTTCCTCCCGTAGCGCCGCCAGCCGTTCATCCCGGTTCTCGTACGCCGCGATCTCTTCCGCAGCCTCTTCTTGGTAGCCTAGGATGGCGTCGATGGTGTCGCCGTACTTGCGCTTTAGGTTTCCGATGAGTGCGAGGCGGGCGTTGACCGTCTCCAGTTCGGCGGCGTCAAACTCCACCCCTCCCGCGAGATCCCGGAGGCCCGCTGCCGCTTCCCCAATGGTCGTCTGCACCGCCGCGAGCTGAGCGGACACGGCGCGGCAGGTTTCGTCCGCTTCGGCCACATCCTCCAGCAGGCGCTGCGCCTGGCCCACCGTGTCCGTCGTGGCGCCATCGTCCTCGTAGAGCAGGGCGTAAGCTTTGTTGGCCGCCGCCACGATGGCTTCGGCGTGGTTCATCCGGTGGCGCCACGCCTTGAGGCGCTCCTCTTCGCCGGACTCCAGCCCGGCTTCGGCGATTTCGTTCACTTCGAAGCGAAGGAACTCCACGCGCCGCGCTTGCTCCCGGTCGTCCTTTTCGATGTCGTCCAGGGCCTTGCGTGTCCGGCGAAGGTCGCGCACCAGGTCTGTCACAGTCTGACGGCGCTCCCAGAGGCCGCCGTAGCTGTCCAGGAGATCGAGCTGGCGGTCGGGCTTCAGGAGAGATTGGTGCTCGTGTTGGCCGTGCATATCCACCAACTCCTCGCCCAAGGCGGCCAGGGTGGAGGCGGGGGCCAGGGCGCCGTTGACGTAGGCGCGGCTGCGTCCATCAACGGATACGCGCCGGCCCACGATGAGTTCGCCGTCTTCCAGCTCGACGCCGTGCTCGGTCAGGAGGGCTTGAAGGCGTTGAGAGGGCGCGCCGGGCCGGAAGACGGCCTCGACCTCGGCCTGCCGCGCGCCTTCGCGCACGGAGTCGCTGGACGCCCGGGCGCCGAGGGCCAGGTTGAGCGCGCCGGTAATGATGGACTTTCCCGCGCCGGTCTCGCCGGTGAGCACCGTGAAGCCGGGCCGGAAATCGATCTCGATCTCGTCGATGAGGGCGTAGTTCTTGATTCGCAGTGTCTCAAGCATGGGATCGCCGTCCATGGAGGTGCGCCAGAAACTCGCGGTTCCCGGCGGGGCCTTCCATGGGAGAAGGTAGCACATGGACCCCGGTGAATCCCACCGCCCGGGCCGTCGCTTCGAAGGCGGCGACGACCTTCTTGTGCACGGCGGGATCGCGCACGACGCCGCCCTTGCCGACTTCGTCGCGGCCCGCCTCGAACTGGGGTTTCACCAACGCCACGCCGCAGGCGTCTGGGGTTAGGAGCTGGACGAGAGGAGGCAGCACGAGGGCTAGCGAAATGAACGAGCAGTCCACGGTGAAAAAGCCGGGCTTTTCGGGCAATTGGTCCGGCGCGAGGTAGCGGATATTGACCCGCTCCATGACGTGGACCCGGGGATCCTGACGTAGCTCCCAGGCGAGCTGACCGTAGCCCACGTCCACGGCGTACACCCGCTCGGCTCCATGCTGGAGGAGGCAGTCGGTGAAGCCGCCGGTCGAGGCGCCCACGTCTATGGCGATCTGGCCGGCGGGCGACAGGGCGAAGCCTTCCAAGGCGGCCTCTAGCTTGTATCCGCCGCGGCTGACGTAGCGGGGCTTGTCCTGCCGAATATCCAGGGGCGCGCCAGGCGGGAGGCGGACGCCCGGCTTGTTCAGGCGCTTGCCGTGGCCGTCGAAGACCTTGCCGGTGAGAATGAGGCCCTGGGCCTGGGAACGCGTCAAGCCCGTGCGCTGCTGCACCAGAGCGTCTAGGCGCTCTTTAGGCTCCATGTCGCGT
>SLHB01000201.1 GCA_007136375.1 Candidatus Hydrogenedentota bacterium | reverse complement strand
GGCCTTGAACTTATATGTCCTTTCGCCAATGTCCGTCATTTCCTTCCCTCCTTTCTGGGTTCGCAGGATATCACCTCGTGGTTATGCTGACGTATGCCGGCACGTCGCCGCGGAAGTAGCGGGCGAGCAGGCGCGCGTGCAGGCGGATGGCGGCGCGCCAGGAGCAGCGGTAGTCGAAGACGGGGTGGGTGACGAGTTGGTCAAGCCGGGCTTCGAAGGCCTTGATGAGCGCTTTGCGTCCCGCGGGTTGCAGCAGGCAGGCGGTTCCGCCGTGCTGGAAGTGGCGGCGTTGGACCATGCCGGTGTTGACGGCGGTGACGACGGCGGAGTCGGCGATGAGGGGGCGCAAGGGCTCCATGATGTCGAGGGCGAGGGCGGGCCGGCCGTGGCGCGGCTGGTGGTATAGGCCCCAGTGGGGCTCGAGCCCTTCGCCGAGGAGCGCCACGGCGCACTCTTTCGTCAGCAATGCGTAGCAGAAGGACAGCATGGCGTTGACGGGGTCGCGCGGGGGCCGGCGGTTTCGGGCGGTGAAGTCCCATTCGGTTTCGATGCCGCGGGGGTGGAGCATGGTGGCGAAGTGCTGGAAGTAGTGGCGCGCGAGGTTTCCCTCGACGCCCAGGAGCCCGGCAACGGAGGTCGCCTCGTGCGCGCGGGCGATGAGCGCGGCCATGTCGCGCAGGGCGGCGTCCGGCGGCTGGCCGTTGCGGCGGAGGAACACGCGCTGGTTCACGCCTTTATCCGCCACGAGTTGGCGGGCGGCGGCGAGACAGCGGGCGGGATCTTGGGCGGTCTCGAATTGGGCGGCGCGGTCAAAGGCGTTCTTCAACGTAAGGCCCATGGTGACGCCGTAAAACCAATGGCCCATGGAGAGATGGACGACGGGCACGGCGGCTTCGCAGAGTTGATGCAAGGTCTGGGCGGTGATTTGCACGTTGCCGCAGAGCACGAGCTGGGACACGTCTTTGAGGCGCGCCTCGGCGAGCTGTTCGCCTTCCTTGCGGATGAGGAGCTTGGCCCCCTGCTTGCCCACGCGGGCGCCCTGCTCTTGCACGTAGAGCGGCATGGCCTCGTCCCGCGCGGGGTAGAGCCGGCGGATCGCGGGGGCCTCCGGGTCGGGCGGGACGGCGCGCAGGGCCAGGGTCTCGTCGGGCAGGCAAATGCCGTTGAGGGAGCAGCCGGCGCACTTGGGGCTGTCTTCCAGCGGCGGCGGCAAGGTCCGCGCGCGGGCGGCCGCCTGGGCCTGGCGGAGGAGCTCCAGCGTCCGCCCCTGCAGGGCTTCGGTGAAGGGCACGTCCACCCGGGTGCGCGACGCGGCGAAGTACAGCACGCCGTGATCACAACAGTAGCCGTGCTCCCGCAGGAGCAGGCCCTGGGCCATGAGTTGCACGCGCTCCGGCTCCCATGAACGCTCCGGGTTGTCCGGCGCGCGGCCCCGCTTCGTCTCCACGGGCGCGGCCTCGGGCGGGTCCGCCGCCGTGTCGAGGGACACGAGGTCCAGCTTCGCCGTCAACCCGAGCGCCGCCGAGCCGAGGGGCACGCTCCGCGCCACCTCCGGCGGCGCGTCCCCGTCGTCCTTCCCCTCCTTGCCCTTTCGCGGCCCGTCCTCCTCCTCCGCGCCGGCGTCCGCCTCCGGCAACACATGGTCCAGCCGGTCCACCCGCCGGTGGGCGTGGCGGCCCTCCACGGTGTAGACGTTGTCCGCCCACCGCCCCTCCACATGCATCAAGTGGAACAAGCGCGGGCAATACGCATACTCGTTGAGCATGCGAACGGGCAGGAGATCGTCGAATGGGAGCTCAGTGGGCATGGCGGCGTCACTCCTTACATGGTGGCGAACAGGCCGAGGCCGAAGTGACACCCGAATCCAAGGGCTAGAGGACCATTGACCGGTTTGGCAAACGTGATGCGGAATGCGCCTGCGAGGCGGCGGGCGCCGTCATCCTTCTGTTTTTGACGAAAGCGCCTAAACTGAATCGGACGGTAACCAGAAACTCTGAATGCGTTGCCGTCCAGTAAGGGTTCAATGCTGATGGCATCCAGCGCTGAGTCCTCGGGGAGCGCCTCGACGATCTGCCGCTGGAGATCTTCCCGCAGGAACTGGACCACGGCTTCGTGTGAGCGAAGATCGATTCGTTCCCGTCCGCGCGTCTTGGCGTAGCGTGTCGCCACATACGGGGTTGCGGATGTCCACACGCGAGAACGTTCCAACAAGGCCGGACGATATTCGTCAAGGCGGCCATATCCGAGCAAGAGCACGCGCAACGGATGCGAGGCGTTGTCCCGGCCCCAAGGCTTGATCTCCCGCAGCCGGTCCACCGCGCGCATTTCATCGGCGTCGAAGCCATCGCGCGCCACGATGGTGAGATGATCGATCCGGCCGTCGCGATCTTCGTCCGTTGGCAGATAATACGCATGATGGTGGCCTTGCAACGCTTTGCCCTCGGCATTCTTGCCCGAGAGGATCTCCGACCGGCCCCGGACACCATTGCGTTCCGTAAGCTGGCCATACCTCGACATCAAGGCGCGCCGGGCCGCCTCGGCGACGGGAAGCGTCTCGGTTACGAGAGGCAGAACGGTCGAGTCGAGAGCAAAGCGGACGACTTGGGGCTGGCGGTCTTGCGACGTAGCCGGGCGCGGCCGCGGCGCCGGTTGTTTCTTGAAGCAGTCACGCGGCCGGGTGTACGAGATCCAGCGCGAGCCCGGCGGGTCCGACCAGCGCTCCTTGTGAAGTTGGAGCGTCTCCATGCATAGATTCCACGCTGGATCATAGATCGTGGATCGCTCTTCTTTCGTCTGCTTGTTCTTTCCACGGCCGACTGTTTTCGTCGTAACAGTGACAACGTGGTCGTCGGCGAAAGCTGATTCTGGATCGGGGCATAGCAAGCGCACGATCTCGGTGTTCTCAGGTTGCTGGTCATTGACAGGGCTACTGATACGCTGGGCCTCCCCGTCCTCAAAACGCCGCCCGGCTTCCTCGTCACTCAGCAATCGCGCCTCGCACCAGGACTCGGACCGGCCCAGCGTGTTGAGATTCGCCAGGATGTCGGCAAGCGTCTTGCGTTGCGGCTCGTCAAGCGATGCATCCGGCCACCGAGCCAGCAGCGCGGCATCCGGCGACACGGCGACGAAGGTGTCGAAGACCAATGTGCGGTCGTCTGGCCCCTTCTTGAACCAAGGCATGTAGTGCCGCGTGTGACCGGTCGAGGCGGGCGGCAGGACGAATTGCGGCACAGATTCGCACAAAGTCCGCAAGATCGGCTCGACCTGGTCCTGTGGCAGGTCAGGAAGGGTGCGTTTCCATGTCGCCACCAGTGCGCGAAGAATGCGCCACGGTGAGGGCGGCCACTCAACCGCGCCCTCGTTCACGTGGCGCCCCCACGGCGTGGCGTGATAACGGCCGGCGAGAAACCGCAGCCTGACTGCGATCATTACCCGTCTCCTTTTACTTCTTCCACTGCACTTCTGTGACAGCCGGGTCAGCAAAATGCGGTTTGCACTTCCCGATCAAACCTTTACTCTCCTCCAGCAGTGCGGTCTCGTCCGGCACCGTGAATCCGTCCTTGGGCCGCGTGACGGTCAGTTCTCCGTCAACTTCAAGATCGCACGCGGTGCGTAGGCGCAGGCCGGCGGAAAGAAAGCGGCGAATCTTGAAAAGGGAAAGAGCGATGAGCAGGCGCTGCGCGCCATCGGACAACCCGTAGCCGCGCAGCAGGGCGAGGTCGAGGTTGAAGTAAGCCTTGATCTCGCGGGCAGTGAACTCGGTGCGATGGAAGGGGACGTTGCCCTCGCCGCCCTTGAGGTCGGGCTGAACGATATTGTTCTTTACCCCGCCGCTTTCGGCGACGTTGACGCCAGCGGCTTCGATGAATCCTGAGATGGCGCGCGTGATGCGAAGCCGGCCGCCGATCTCCTCAAGAAAGCAACCGTGGAGAAGACTGTTGGTGTCGTACTTGAAGAGGGCGTCACGGAACTTCCTCCAGTTTACACGGCCGTCGCTCTGATACTCGATCTCTTCCGTGAACGAGTCCTTGAACTTCCCATCGCTGTGACTGCCGATGATGTACTCGGAGTTGATGCGGTGTGCTTCGAGCAGAGAGTTTGTGGCGTGCCCGCCATCTTTGGTCATGACCTTGATATAGGGCAGCCCTCGGAGCGGTTCAATCAGGTCCTGAGCCGCTTGATCCCAGCACGCCAGTTCCATGCGATTCGCCACAGACTGGGCGGACTCGACCAACAGCATCTCTGTGCCGTCGGGCAGCGTGTAACGCGCCGGGCCCAGATCGGCGAAGCCGGTCGGCTGGAAGCGGTGTCCCTGAAGTGGCTTGAGCTTCGCCTCTATGAGTAGGCGGGGTTCCTTGGCAAACTTGTCATAGTCGATAGCGGTCATTCGGTTGCTCCTTCCGCGGCGAGGGCGGGTGATTCGGCCGCGACGGCCTTGGCTGGGTCGCGGCAGACAAGGTGAACGAGAGTGTTGACAGACGTTGAAGAAATCGGAATCAGCAGCGCCGCCGCGAGACGCTCGGCGGTGCGGAGATCGACCTTGCATTCAGCCCACGCGCCGTCGCGCATCACGCCGGTCAGCAACGGGCCGGGCATCGGCGGCAGGCCGCTAACGCGCAGACGCTGAGCGGCAATGCGGCAGGCCTCGCCGACGCGGCCGGCTCGCACCAGAGGCGAAATCCGAGGCTCGGGCCGGATCGTGAGACCCGATTCGTCCCGCCCGCCGAACCACCAGCGCCATGAGCCCCCTTCCTGTTGCACAACCAACGGCTGCGGCAGAAACAGCAGCTTGAGCAGCGCATACTCGCGCGGTAATGGTGGTGCAAGCGTGTCGACCGTGCCTCCACGCTGAGTGGCTGCCTGATGCTCGGCATGTGACGGATCGATGAGCATCAGACCCCAGGTCAGTTGCTCGATACGCCCGTCGTCGCGGTCAGCGGCGAGAAACGAGGCGATGGTGCCGAGCGGCGTCGTAAAGCGCGACGCGAGCGGCAAGTGCTCGCAACCGGTGCGGCCCGCATCCATCATGCGGCGCTGAAGTACGTTAGCCAGGTTCGTCGGCAGGTCTGCGGGGTTCCAGACGACGGCCAGATCTTTCTCCGCCCACTCCCGGGAGCTTTTTTTCCAGTCGACAGGCTCCAGGTTGGTACGCAGCGGTCCGATCTTGCGCTCCTGATCCCGGATGAAAGCGAGCGACCGCGCCACGGCAAACTCCGCCGAGCCATCATTAGCCGCGCTGATCCAGTCCGCAGACAAGCCGGCGAGCGGGCCGGGAGGAAACTTGCTCTGTCCGACCTTCCCGGGCGTCAGTGCCAGTTCATGTTCAGTTTGCCCCAACGCGATCAGGATGCGCTGAAAAAACGGCGCACCGCCATACTTGCAGAAGTCAAAGATCGCCGAATCGATCCGGCGAAGCGCCGAGGCGAAGCGTGGCGGCGCGTTCTTATCACCGGCGGCCCGGCGGAAAAGATCTAGCCAGGGGTCAACTTCGCGCAGAAGATCGACGTCGGACCGCTCGACCACCTCGACTCGCCCGAGCGGCGCGGCCAGGAACGCCTTGCCGCTGCGCTTCAGAAACCCCAGTCGATTGAACCCGGTGATGCCGCGGTCCACACCGAGTCCCGCGACGGCGCGAGCGAAGTCGACTCCGTCCCGCGCTGCTCGTCCGGAAACTTCTGCTCGCCCCTCTCCGAACAGTTGGCGGAGTTCCTGTAGGCTGGTCGGACGCGTCCAGAGCGGCAACCATAATTCGCCGCGTGACTCGGTCTCATCCTTTGATGCGGGCGAGTCGAACCCGGCGGCGAGCATACGTACCGTGAACGGAAATGCGGCTCGTAGGGAGTCGGAAATACCAAGACGCCGCACTGCGGAGCCGGCGAGGACAAGAGCGCCCTCCATCATCAGAATGAAGTCCCAGGGATTGATGAGCGAGACGCCCTCGAAACCCTGCGTCGCGTTGGGACCACCGGCGCGACCAGGTGAGAATTGTCCAACACTGGCGGTATGGAGTCTTGCGGGCGTGGCAAGAAGCGATGTCGATAGCCACACGTGTGACCGGCTGGGAGGCTCGTCGTCCTTGTGCAACCCAAGCGCTACAAGCCGCTGCATGAAGTTCTGGGTGAAATCGAGGCGGCCGTCGTTGCCGCCGGTTCCAAGCACAGGCGCGAACCCTTGACCGTCGGCATGAAGGACCATAGCCGCGTCCATCCAGGCGATGACTTCATCGGGCAATTCTCGCCTATAGCGGCGGATGAGCCTGGCCTTGTCGTCATCCTTGGGTTTGTCACCGATCTTCTCGCTCTGAATGATCCGTCGGACGCCACGAATCACACCGGCGTAGGCCTTGCACCGTGGGGAATTGGTGCTGCACAGCGATTCGATCGCTTC
>SLHB01000524.1 GCA_007136375.1 Candidatus Hydrogenedentota bacterium | reverse complement strand
CCACAGGCCGGGCACGAGCCGTTCGAGGCCCACAAGGACGCCCACGGTAAGCGCGATGGCCACGCCCCAACCCAGCCAGCACACCCGCGTAGCGCTGGGCATGGAACGGCGCATCCAGACGAAATAGGGCAGAATCAGCGCAAAGAGGGGCCAAAACCAATACCCAGGGTCGGCCACGCCGCGCCACGCGATCAACACGGCCACGGCCGCCGCCATGTAGATCAACGCCGGCAGGACCGTCCGTGTCAAGTACGGCAGCGGCAGCACAAGGAGAGCGCAGACGACGAGATAGGCCTGGAGATCCCCTTGGATCTGATACGTCTGCGAAATCAGGGCGATGGACGCCGCCACTCCGGCTGTCACGAGGACGGCCGCCCCCTCCATCCACGCCATGGAGTCGCGGCGCCGGAAAAAGGCGTAGAGCAACACGATCTGGGCCAACACCAGGGGCGCGAAGGAGAGCCCCGCGCGGATATCCCGGCCGAGCTGGTCCCAGTTGTGGCCGATGAGCAAGATAACGCCCAGGCCGATGAGCGTCACGCCGAGCACGCCGGCGATCGCCAGCATCAGCCCGTGCCGGGGCGATTCGGCGGGTTCCCCATAATGCGCGGCGATCCGGTCCGCCGTCTCCTGGGCAATGACGCCTTCGGACACGAGGCGTGGCAATTCCTCCCGTAACCATTGAACGTGGCGCTGTGCCATGGCAAGTTCCCCATTTGAAGTGTGGGCGGGCCGCCGCGCCGCCGCTCGCGCCCTGTCCCCAGGTTCAACCGCTTTTCCCGTGATTAATACTTCAAAGTCCGCGCGAGTTGCCTCTGACTTTGATCGAAGCGCCGGCAGAATACCTCACAACCGATGATAGACCATCTTACATGCCGTACGCGCGCAGTTTGTAAATGAGATTGCGGCGGCTGATGCCCAGCAGTTCGGCGGCCCGCGTCTTGTTGCCTCCCGTCTTTTCCAAGGCCTCCAGGATGGCCTGACGCTGTATGGCCTCCATGTCGCCTATGAGCACACCCTCCCGGCCGGAGGACCCGTCATTCCCACTGGCGGCGGGCTGATGCTGCAGCGCCGGCGGCAGATCGGCGGGGAGTATCGTGGCCCCGTTCGCCATGATGGCGGCGCGGGCGAGCACATTGCGCAGCTCCCGGACGTTGCCGGGCCAATCGTAGCTCATGAGGATGCGTTCCGCGGCGGGGCTCAGCTTCTTGCGGGGCTCATGGAGAAACAACTCCGCCAGTGGCAAGATATCCTCCTTCCGTTCGCGCAACGGCGGAATGACAATCGGAAACACGTTGAGCCGGTAGAAGAGGTCCTGGCGGAAACGGCCCTCGGCGGCTTCCCGCTCCAAATCCCGGTTCGTCGCCGCGATGAGCCGGACGTCGCAATGGCGGACCCGCTCCGCGCCCACCGGGCGGAATTGGCCCGTCTCCAAGACGCCCAGGAGGGCGGGCTGGAGCGGCAAGGGCAACTCCCCCACCTCGTCTAGGAATAGCGTGCCGCCGCCCGCCTCTTCGAATCGGCCCTTCCGCGCCACGGACGCGCCCGTAAAAGCGCCCTTCTCGTGGCCGAAAAGCTCGCTTTCGATGAGGCTCTCCGGCAACGCGCCGCAGTCGACGCGGACAAAGGGGCGGCCCGCCCGGTTGCTCTGCTCGTGGATGGCGGCCGCGACAATCTCCTTGCCCACGCCGCTTTCGCCAAGCAAGAGCACGGCCGCGTCCTCCGGCGCCACGCGGGCGACCTGATGGAACACGCCGGCCATGCCGGAGCTTTCGGCCACCACGCCCTTCGGCAGCGAAACCTCGCCGGACGCGCTGGTGGAGCGCCCCGGTTCGCCCACGGCGTCGTCCACGGCCGCGATCAATTCGTCAAGATCAACAGGCTTCTCGATGTAGTCGAGGGCGCCGTTCTTGATGGCCGCGACGGCGTCGCGCACGTCGATGTACGCGGTGAGGAGGACGATGGGCAGGGCCGGATGGGTCTCCCTTAGCCGGGCAAGGACCTCCAACCCGGACATGTCCGGCAGCCGCACGTCCAAGAGCATGAGCCGGCAGGCGTCCGCTTGCGCCAGCGCGGCCGCGCCATCGGGACACGGAATAGGCGCGTAGCCCGCCCGCTCCAAGGCGTTCGTGAGGAGTCGCAACTGGGCGGGGTCGTCGTCCACCACCGCGATGGGTACGGACGCGTCCCTAGGCATGTTGTTGTTCCACAACACGGAATCCGACAAGGCTTACTCGCGTCCCTTGCCCCGGGGCCGAATCGACCACAAGGCGCGCGCCGTGGTTGCGGGCGATGCGATCCGCCACGGCGAGGCCGAGCCCCGTGCCGCCAGGGGCCCGGGAAAAGTACGGCTCCGTCACCCGGGGCAGATCCTCCGGCGCGATGCCCGAGCCCGTGTCCGCCACCCAAAGGGCCGCGCCGCCGTGCTCCCCGTGGCCGCCCAGGGTGACGGTTCCCCCAGCGCCGCAGGCGCGTACCGCGTTGCTCACGAGATTCAACAATGCGCGGCGCAGCAACTGTGCGTCGGCGTCGATGGTCAGTCCCGTGGGCTCCAGGACGATGACGGCGCCGGTCCCCGTCGTTTCCGTCTCGAGAATCGGCTGGAGTTCGGCGTAGAAGGCGTCCACGTCCACCGGCGCCAATTCCGGCTCCAAGGGGCGCGCCAGTGTGAGGAAGGCGTTGATGTGTCCGACCGTGCGGTCCGCCTCGTCGATGATGTGTCCGGCCGCTGTCCGCGCTTCCGGGGACGCGTCTTCGGCGCTTGCGATGGTCTGCGCGAAGCCCCGCACGGCCCCGAGGGGATTCTTGGTCTCATGGGCGAGGCCGGCGCCCAACTGGGCGAGCTGCTCATGATGCGCGGCCCGCTCGCGGGCCGCGAGCAACGCCAAGACCATCTCCCGGCGGCGCAGCCAGAAGTAAAGCGCGGCCGCGCCCATGGCGGAGACGAGGCCCACAAGGCCAGAAGCAAACAAGAATTGGCGCCGATGGCGGGCTAGCTCCATCTCGAGATCGACGGTATCGAGAACGACCGTCAGTATGAACGGTCCCGGCGCCGGCGAAAACCCTTCCTCCACCGCGCCGGGTCCGCGGCCGGCGCCCGGCCCGGGTTCCTGTCCCATACCCCGGCCGAGGCCCCGCCCTGGCCCCATGCCCACGCCCGCGCGCGTCTCCCGGGCCAACACCAAGCCGTCCTCGCGCCACAGCGGCGCGCCGGGCCGCGTCTCCGGAATGGGTCCGTCCAGGCTGGAGACCTCGGCGAAGGATTCTCCTTCCGCCGCGATGCGGGCCGCGCGTATGGACGGCGAGTCGGCCATTTCCTCCAGCATGGTTTGAAGGCGGTCCGCCCGCTGGATGCCCATTCGGCCCTGGGCGCGGACGCCGCCGGTGAAAGCGTCGAGGACGGCTTCGCCCCGTTCGAGCATGACGCGGCGGTGAGAGGCCGCCTCGCTCTGATAGTTATAGTAGAGCAGTCCGATCGCGGCCACGGCCACGCACACCGCGCCCAAGATCAACAACCCCATGAGTTTCGCCGTGGTGTGCATGATTGCTTCCGTGCGTTCCCCCTCGGACAAGGCCGGCATGGCCCTTCCATACAGGCATTGTACCCCACGGACGGAAGCGCGGGAAAACACGCCCGTGGCGCGAACGCCGGACACGAAAGGAGCCCGCCCCCTGCCACAGCGTGATGGCTTGGAAGGGCGGGCCAGGCGTCAGGCTCCCGAGAACGGGGCCTAGGTGTAGCGGTCAGTGCCCATCATGGCCGTGGGCGTCGAATCCGGTCAAAGCTTCATGAACGCCCTTCACAAAATGGACGAACTCCACGTAGTGATGAACAAACTCCCGGCCTTTCCCAGGGCTGTCGTCCTTCGTGGCCCGCGCCTCGGCTACCGCGGCGTACCGCTCCTTGATGGCCGCTTCAACCGCGGCGCCGACAGCACTGGCGAGTTCGTCCGCGCTTCCCGCCTCGATCGCGGCGTCGCTCTTCTCGACCGCGGGGGATATAGCCGTTCCCGCCGGCTTCAGGCCCGTGTACGGCGCGCCCTCACTGGCGCGGTGGAGCCGCACGAGGACCTCCAGAAAGTGGCGCGTAGCCAGCTCCCGGGCGTCTCCGCCGTATTCACTCACGGCGATAGCGGAGTCAAACACGGAGCGTATTTCTTCCTCATCGTCTTCAGTCACCCACTTAAGGACCGGTGTGACGTCGCCTTCTTCCAGAGCCTGTTTTGCCTCCGTGACAACGGGGCCATCCATGGCGTCGCAATGCGCGCCGGCAGGTCCGGATGCGAACAGAATCGCACCTATTCCAACGGCCGCCAGTGTGGCCCGCAACAAGTTCTTCTTTCTCATGGTTCGTCTCCTTTCTCGCCACGCTCGGCCGCGCCGCCCCCCGGCGTCCCGAAAACGTGCTTGTTTCGGGTCCAACGGTGTTGCCGGCGCCGGCCGGCTTCGTAAGCTTGTTACTACCATGAAACATGGGGCGTAACGGCGATATTCCGGCTCGTTGTTATCGTTATTTGCCGTTCGTTAAGATCCCCATGGTGGAGACCGGGCGCCGCGTAATGACAGCGTTGGCGCCCTTCACTCCACGGCGGGGGCCAGAGGGGCGTCGAGTTCGAGAACGGTGATCCAGGCGTGGCGGCGCAGGGGCGGAACGAGCGTGAACAACGCTTGATCCGCGCCATGGAGGAGGCGGGCCAACACGCTGAAGCCAGGCAGGTTGCGGAATGGGACGGCGGCGAGGCTCAGCAGGGTGAAGTAGCTGGCGTGGACGCGCCGGAAGTACGCGCTGGCCAGCCGGATATCGTCCATGCGCAGGGGGCGCTCATCGGGCGTGCGGAGGCCGGGCGTACGGTCGCGGTACCAGTTGATGAGGGGATTGTGGCCGAGGGGCTCCAGGAACACGGCGCGCCCGCTGGGCCGGAGGACGCGGGCGAGTTCGCCGTAGGCCTTGCGCAAGTCCAGATGGTGCAGTATGGCGATGCCCACGACGAGATCGAAGCTATCGGCGGGAAAGGCGAGGGCCTCGGCGTTCATGACCAAGAAGGCCGTGTTGGGCAGGTCTTGCTCTTTGGCCCGTTGTTTCGCCTGGGCGATGGCCACGTCGGAGAGGTCCACGCCGGTGAGCCGCGCCGCCCGCGGCGCGAGGGCGAAGGCGGCGCTGCCTTGGCCACAGCCATACTCAAGCACGGTGGCCTCCGCCGCGCCCTTCGCGGCGAGGCTCCGGAAACGCTCCTGGGCGGGCGCCGTGGCGGTGTAGTACTTGTGAACGGTTTGGCGCCCTCCGGCGGCGAAGACTTCGTTGTGGAATTGTCGTTCGCGTTCGTGGCGCGCGTCTGGCCCGGTCGTCACGTGCTTTGCCCCTCCTCCGCCGGTGTTTGTTGGGAAGAAGGCAGTATACGCGTTGGCGCGGGACATGGCGAAACACGCCTCCGCCAGCGCGTCAGCAACACCCCCAGCGCCGGAGTATCTCGAAGAGAACGACCCCAAAGGCCGTGGCGACGTTGATGGTGTTCTTGTAGCCGCTCATGGGAATGACCGCCGCGGCGTCCGCCGCGTCCAGGACGTCCGGAGCCACGCCGCGCACCTCGTGGCCAAAGACAATCGCCACGGGCTGGGGCCAAGGATAGGCCGTATGCGCCACGGCGCCGGGCGCCGTCTCGATGGCGACGATGGACACGCGCTCGCGGCGCAAGGCCTCGACGCAATCCATCGTGCGGGGATAGTAGGTCCAGGGCACGTAGTCCATGGCGCCCAGGGCGGTCTTGGCGAGTTTGATGTTGGGGGGGTAGGCCGTCATGCCACATAGGTGCATATGAAGGGCCGCGCCGGCGTCGGCGGTCCGGAAGATGGACCCGACGTTGTAGGCGCTGCGGATATTGTCGAGGACGATATGGACGGGCCGCCGCGTCACGGGCGGCAACTCCGCGGGAGGAATTTGCTGGTAGTAGGGTTCTTGGGCGAACATAAGACGCTGTTGCATGCTCCGCGCGGGGTCTCCGCGGCTCCAGGGTGGACGGTACGTGCGTGCAGAGTCTACCATGCTAGCGCGCCCGCCGCGCGGATTTCCATGGCCGTGTCCGGCGTCCGGCGGAAGGGAAGCGGAATGAGTGATCGGCCCATTGACAGCGAGGCGGGAGACGGCGCGCCCATCGTATACACCATCGGCCATTCGAATCATCCGTGGGAGGTCTTCGTGGGCCTGCTGCGGCGGTGGGGCGTGGCCGTGTTGGCCGACGTGCGATCCAAGCCGTACAGCCGGCGCTTTCCCCACTTCCGCAAGGACGCCCTGGCCGAAAGCCTCGCTGCCGAAGGCGTGGGCTACCGCTTCCTTGGCCGGGAGCTCGGCGGCAGGCCCGATGATCCCGCGTGCTATGTGACCGGCGCTGTGGACT
>SLHB01000348.1 GCA_007136375.1 Candidatus Hydrogenedentota bacterium | reverse complement strand
CGCGATTTCCGGTTTCTCCAGCACCGCGCCTTCGACGCGGGTGCCCAGGTCGGGACCCGACACGGTCAGTCCGTCGTCGGCGGCGTACACACGGACGTGGTCCTCGTCGATGACTTGCCGGACCAGGGCGTGGACCCGGTCCGCCGCGTCGTCTCCGTGGGCGGGATGCCAGACCGGGACGAGTACGGCGCCGCGGCCGAGTTCGACGGTCTTGCCGTCGACTTCGATGGACACGGGCCGGCGGAGCACCCGCGTGTGGAGTCCCGCGTCTTGCAGCTTGTAGAGGGCCCTGGGAGCGAAGTAGCGATCCCAGGCCAAGAGATAGGCGAACTCGGCCCGGCCGCCCAACAGCTCGCCCCCGCTGTATTCGATGGAGCCGAGCTCACCGCCCACATACTCGGCCGCGTTCTTGTCCAGTGTTCCCACGCGGACGCCGAAGGCGAGGGGCTTGGTCCACGTGGAGACATCGTAGAAGCGGTCGTCCTCGAACTCCGTCAACGGGTCCATCAAAGAGGCGATAAGCCGCGCCTGGGGCTGGTCCATCAGGATGACGGCGGCTTCTCCTTGGCGGAAGACCTTGCCGCCGATAAAGGCGTCCTTCGCAAGGGCGTGACATTCGATGCGGTGCCGTTGAAACATGCGCAGCATGGCCTCGGCCCGGGTGCGGCCTTGGGAAAGACAGACCACGTAGGCCTCTACGTCATGCTGCTTCGCGAAGGCCGGCGCCTCGGCGAAGAAGTCCCGCTGATAGCTCAGGAGTTCCGTGCGGAGCGCAACGCTCGCTTGGAGCGTGGACAGGGACGCGGCCAACTGATTCCGGATCGTCCGCGGGTAGGCGATGACGCCGTGGCTGTCGGCCTCGCGCTGGAGCCCCCGGGAGGAAGCCTGCTCGTAGAGAATGCCGACGCCGCCCGTGATGTCGGGGTAGGTGGAGCCCTTTCCAGGGAAGTAATCGTCGAAGGTTTCCTCGGTGTAGTACAACTCGCCCGCCTCGTTGAAGATATCCGCGTGGAAGCGGGCGATCTCCCGCGTGAGGGTCTGATTGCGGTCCGGCGTCAGGGGGTTGACGCGTTCGGGCACGCCGGGCTGGAAGAAGTAGCTGGACTCGGAGCCCATCTCGTGGAAGTCGCAAATCACCTGAGGCCGCCAGTGGTTGAGCAACTCCAAGCGGGTCCGGCCCTCGGGGTGAAGCGTCGTGATCCAGTCCCGGTTCGGATCGAACCAGTAATGGTTCAAGCGGCCCGTGGGCCACTGTTGCTGAACGCGGAGTTCCCGGGTGTCTGGATCCGCCACCGGCGTCGCGCCCCGGTTTTGGTTGACCCACGTCGTGAACCGGCTGCGGCCATCGGGGTTCATGCACGGCTCGATGATGACGATGAGGTTGTCGAGCACCCGGTTCACGGCGGGCCCCCGGCCAGCGGCCAAGTGGTATAGCAGCAGCATCGCCGCTTCCGCACCGCTCGCCTCGTCGCCATGGACGCTATACCCGGCGTAGACGACCGCCGGTTGCGTCTCCAATGCCTCCGTGTCCACGCGTTCCGGCGCGTCCGACAGGCGCAGGTTCGCCCTGCGGAGCCGCTCCAGTTCATCGTGGTTCGCTTCGGATGTCACGATGGCGTGGATCAGGGGCCGGTTCTGATAGCTCCGTCCCTGTTCCCGGACTTCCACCCGCTGGCTTTCCGCGGCCACGGCCTCGAAGTACGCGACGATCTGATCCGGCTCGGTGTGCCGCTCGCCGATCTCATGGCGGAGGAAGGCTCCCGGTTCGGGAATGGCCCCGCTGTATCCACGGACGCCGTCCAGGGGAACGGATTCGGAAAAGGGCAGGGGGGCGGCCGCGGCCCCCGCGGCGGCTACGAGCGCTCCAGCGAAAAGCCCCAACAGCAGTCTCATCGGCAACGCCTCCTCATAGTGTCGCGCTTGGGTTGGTCTTGGGTCCGCGGTTACTCCGCAATCTCAACATTGGCCGTGGCGAGCACGCCCTGGCCATCCGTGGTCCACGCGATGGCCGCGACTCGCCACGTCCCTGGCTTGTCGTAGGCGTGTTCCGCCTCGGCGCCTGTCTGGGGTATGCCGGCGCCCAGATCCCACAGGACGCCGCTGAACTGGTCCGCGTCGTATCCCTCCAACGTGAACGTCACGGGATCGCCGGCTTGTCCGCCCAATTCGTGAACGATGGCGACGGCGGGCGGATCGCCGTTGTCGAAGCCCATCTCTTCAGGCGTGTCATCGCCGCCCGCGTTGTCCGCCACATCGTTGCCGCGCCACCGGAGATGACCGCCGTCAATGGCGCCTGTTATGGCGGCCCCATCGTTGTCCCGGATGCTGTTGCCCGTGAAGACGAACCGGTCCAAGTTAGCGCCGCCGAGTTGAACGCCCGCCCCCGCGTTATCCACGAACGTGTTTCCATCGAGGGTCATCTGAAAGGCGTTCCCGTTGAAGCGAAAGCCGTGACCGGCGGCGCCGGGATAAAGCGATGCGTCGGAGCGCCGGGTTCCCTCGAACACGTTGTCGTGGAAATACATGCGGTGCGCGCCGCCTTCTTCTCCTTGGATCTGCGCGCCCCACGTTTCGCTGTTCCGCATCTCATTGCGGGCGTAGTACACGAGATCCTTGCGGGCCACGTTGGAAACGGAGATCCCGATGTGGTTGCCGCCTTCCATGATGTTGTCCGTCATCACCACGCGCTCGCTGTTTACCAGCTCCAGCCCATAGCTTCCGGGATCCGCGCCGCCGGAAGGGCCGGTGAGCGTGTTGAAGCGGACGGCCACATCGGTTTGGCCGTCGACGCTTATCCAATGATCCACGGTGTTGTGCTCGATCACTACGCGTTCGCCGCTGCCCCACACCTCGATGCCGAGGCTGGGGCCCGCGAAGCCGAAGTCCCGCACTTCGTTGCGGAAGATCCGCGTGTCCGTGCTCCCATGGGTCGTAAGGATGCCGCCCCGGCCCAAATGCTCGAGCCGGTTGTCCCGGATGGTGTTGTTCGCGCCGCCTTGGCCGATACGGATGCCCGCGCCCCATTCCGAATCCGGGCCGATGTTCCGAATCTCCAAGTGTGCGAAGAGCGAGCCGGTCACATCACCGCTGGCGTAGATGGCGTGGGGGCCGAACCCGCCCTGGCCGGGAATGTCCTGGATGCGGATCTCCTCGATTTCGTGCCCGTTTCCGTTTGAAATCACCACACCCTGGGTGAGGGCCGGATTCCCCGCGCCGTCCAAGGTGAAACCGGCGAGCCGGACGTTGTCCGCGCCGTCGACGCGAATCATGACGCCGTCTTCTCCGGCCGTGGACCGCAGGATGGTCTCTTCCTTCCCCTGGCCTATGAGCGAAACGGACTCCGTAATAACCAGGGGGCGGCCCAGGTCGAACACGCCCGCGGGCCGTTCGACAATGTCGCCTGGGCCAGCGGCGGCCACCTGTTCGTGGATGGATGGTCCGCTTTCCGCCTCCGCGGCGATGGAGAACGCCACGCAGGCGGCCGTCATGGCCAAAAGGAACACGCGCCAGCGTTCTTGTTGAATCCGCCTCACGTTCATACGACTCCTCTATTTTGATCGATCAATGTTTGGCTACGTTTGCGTATGTATTCGCAAAGCGCCCTCGTTCTTTGCTTGGTCTCGCCGCCTCCAGCGGCGGACGAGCGCCGCGTCTTGGCGTCACACTTCCGCCAGCGTCTCCCGCACGAACTCGAGGTTCCGCGTCATGTCGGCTTCAACGTCGCCTGACGGCGAGGCCGTCTCCAACATGCCCCAGCCGTCGAAACCGATTTCCGCGATGGCTTGAAGCGCGGCGGCGAGGTCGAGGTCGCCTTCCCCGAGGTAGTGGGGGTTGTCCTTGATGTGGAACTGACAGATGCGGTCCGCGCCGAGCCAGCCGATCTCCTCGACGGCGTCGTAGCCCATCTGGGTGGAGTTGCCCACGTCGTAGTAGATGCGGACGGCTTCCGAACCGGCGCGCTCGATGAGGCGGGCGTTGTCCCGGGCGGACAGGGTGTTTTCCACGCCGAACACGACCCCAGCGTCCTCGGCTTCCGGCGCGATCTCCGCGAGGATGTCGGCGACGTGATCGATCTCCTCGTCCGAGCGCAAACCGCCTTCGCCAAAGAAAGGCAACAGAATCACCTTCGCGCCGAGATTGACGGTAATCGGGATGGATTCCCGGACCCATTGCTCTCCAAGGGGATCGGATTTCAAGTAGTTCTGGTGCAAAATGTCCAAGCACGTGGACGGAATCGGCAGATCGTGCTCCGCCGACGCTTCCACAAAGGCCTCTTGCAGTTCAGGGTCCGACAAGGGGATGCTGTCCGGCC
This sequence comes from Candidatus Hydrogenedentota bacterium, assembly GCA_007136375.1. Taxonomy (GTDB): domain Bacteria; phylum Hydrogenedentota; class Hydrogenedentia; order Hydrogenedentales; family SLHB01; genus SLHB01. The sequence goes on along the minus strand of SLHB01000348.1, from coordinate 2,084 downwards.
GCCGGCCGAGATTGATCTCCAGCCCGTCGAAGCCCAGTTCCTTGGCCAGACCCACGGCCTCCGGAAGCGGCGTTGAGTGCTCCATGTAGTGAATGCCCAAGAGATCCCAGTCCGTGACGCCGATTCGCAAGCGCCAATCGTCCGCCCGTGCTGTCCGCGGGGCAAGCGCCGCCAAGCCCGCCGCGGCGGCGGTGTAACGCAAGAATTCCCGGCGATTCATGGCTCCTCCTTGAAGTCCAGTTTCGGTTGTCCCACGTTTCGCTGTGCCGGTGGTTGGCGCGCGGGCCACTATACTTGCCGATTTCCACCGCCCGCAAGAAACCCGGCGCCCTCGAAGCGCCGCTGAACGGGATAATACGGCGCGCTTGCTCCGCGCCATTGATCTTGACGGGCGCGCCCAGTAAACTCCGCATTCATGCAGCAACCCGCCCGCAGGCTTCCGCTTCTAGCCGCGCTCCGCCAACGCTATCCCGTCCGCTACGATGCCGTAGCGCTGGCGGTGTATATCGCCTTTGTCTTTTCTTGGGGGCTCGGCGTGGCCCCGATGGGGCGGGACTTCGCCAACTTGGCCGCCGATCCCGGGGAACTGCCGTTCCTGGCGGGTCGTCTGATAGGCGCGATGCAGATCGTGTGGGGGACGTGGACGCCGGGATACCAGCTCGTCAACATGGCCCTCTTGTACGCCTGCATGCTCGCCGTCTACGCCCTCGTCAACTATAGCCTCCGTGGGCCGCTATGGTTGGGCGCCTTGGCGGCGGCGCTGTTTATGGCGAACCCAGTCCATACCGAAGCCGTCCTTAACGTGACCGGCGCCGTGGACATCCTTCCCGCATTGCTCGCGCTAACGGCTTTGGCGCTGTACGCCGCCCATGTATTCGAGCCGCTGCGCTGGCGCCTGTTTCTTGGCTTGGCGGTGTTCGCGGTGGGAGCCTTCGCCTACCCAGCCTTGGCCTTCCTGTGGCTGGTCATCCTCCTGTATGAGCGGCTGGTCCCCGTGGAGACGAACCGGCATTGGGGCCGGGCCGCTCCTTTCGCCGTCGTTGGCTTGGCGGGCCTGTTCTGGAACTTGGAAGCCGTCCTCGCCCATTCCTTCGATCTCGCCGCGATGGCCGCGCCGGCGTACCTGGTGTTCTACTGCATTGGCTTCTTGCCCAGCTCGGCCCAGGACTTTCACGCCTCCCCGCTCCTGGCGTGGACCGCGGGCGCCGCGGCGGTGGCCGTGTTCTTGCTCATCTACCGAAAGGCGTGGCGTCCCACTATCCTGTTCGCTGTGTTGGGGATGCTGGCCTTCCGCCTGTATCACGGGGAGCGCCCCATCGATCCGGTTCACCTCGTGGGCGGCGGCCAGCTTCTAGTGCCCGCCGGATTGTTCGCTCTTGGCCTCGTGGCCTTGTTCTACCGGGCCATGGACCATCCCAAGTGGCGCGTCATCATCGTTTGGAGCACGACCACGATAGCCATTGTGTTCTTCGTCCTCCAGATACGCGTCAATGTGCTGTGGCGCGAGGCGGGGAATGACGTCAAGACCTTCCAAGAGGCCGCCGCCGCGCATGAACGCGCGCGCTCGGCCGAAGCCGGCGTGTTGGGCGTGCTTCCCGCCTGGCAATACATGAACGGCGCTCCGGTCATGCTGACCGAGTCCATCGCCTATGATACCCTGTTCAGCGAAGCGATTCCGGCCGAGGCCTTGTTGCCTCTTCATCACCCCGGTTCGGAAGCGGCCGTGACCGTGGAGGAATGGGAGCCGGAGGGCGGCCTGGTCCGCGTGGAAGGCGTCGATCCCCGGATCCTCGCGCCGTGGCCCTATGCGCTGGCCACGGAGGGCGGCGCCGTTGAAACGAACGGGATCCGGGTCGCCGTGGAGCGCCTGGAAGCCAACCGTGCGGATTACCGCATCGAACCCGTTACCGGGGCGCTCCCCATCGACACCCTTCCCGTCCGGGCCGCGGAAGCGCCGGAATAACCCGCGTCAAGCGCCCGTGCGCGAAAGAGGATCACGGAATATCATGTCCAGCAAGCGCCGCGTCCCCCTGGCCGTTATCGTTGGCCGCCCCAACGTGGGCAAGTCCACCCTGTTTAACCGG
>SLHB01000146.1 GCA_007136375.1 Candidatus Hydrogenedentota bacterium | reverse complement strand
TTCTGTCCGCGCTGCAGTCCATCGCGGCCTGCGGCTCGTTTCCGGTGAATCTGAAGCTGCTATTCGAAGGCGAGGAGGAAGTGGGATCGCCCCACTTGGCGGACTTTATCGCCGCGCACCAAGACATGCTCGCCTCCGACGCGGTCCTGAATTGTGACGGAGGCATTCAGGCGCCCGATCTGCCTGCCATCACCTACGCCTTGCGCGGCTTGGCCTACTTCGAACTGGAGGTGCGCGGCCCGGGCCGGGATCTGCACTCGGGATTGTTCGGCGGCAGCATCCACAACCCCTTGCAGGCCTTGTGCGAACTCATCGCGGGCATGCACGACGCCGAAGGGCGGGTGACGCTGCCGGGATTCTACGAGAGTGTGCCAGAACTCAGCGCGGAGGAGCGGGAAGCCTTGGCCCAATTGCCCTACGATGACGCGGAGTGGCTGGAAATGACGGGCGCGCCCGCGCTCTGGGGCGAAAAAGGGTACACGACCATCGAGCGTATCGGAGCGCGGCCCACCCTGGAAGTGAACGGCATCATCGGCGGATTCACCGGGGAAGGCTCAAAAACGGTCCTGCCGGCCAAGGCCTCGGCCAAGATCAGCATGCGCCTGGTCCCCGGGCAAGACAGCGGCGCCATCCACGACCAACTCTGCGCCTACCTCCGCGAGCATGCGCCGGATACGGTCACCTGGGAGCTCCGGGAGCACGTTCACGCCAACGGCGCCATCATGAATCGGAACAGCCCCGCCATGCGGACGGCGGTCAAGGCGCTCAAGGACGTCTTCGGAACGGACCCCGTCTTCCGCCGGGAGGGCGGCACGATCCCTGTTGTCAACCTCTTGCAGGAACAGCTCGGCGCCGACACGGTCATGCTCGGCTTTTCCCTTCCGGGCGATGGCATTCACGGTCCCGACGAACGGCTGCACCTCCCTACGTTCTACCGGGGCGTCGAGACCTACGCGCGTTTCCTCTTCGGCCTGGCGGGGCAAAACGGCGGCGGGCAGACGGGATAAGGCCTCTCCCCCGCCACATGCCCGTCCTAGTGGGACGCGCCTTGGGGACGGCGCGAGCCGAGCGGTTCCGCCGAAGGGCCTAGAGGCGGACGACCCGGCATCCTTCCGGGATCTTGCGGCCCGCCGTGGCGTTCCGCGTGTCGTACACTACTTGCGCGCTCGCGAGGATAGCGTCCATGTCGAAGGCGCTGTGGTTGGTTGTCACAAGAACCAAGTCAAAGTCTTTCACCCCGTGGGCTAGGTCATGGGACGCATACCGTTCGCCCAACAGATCCAACTCGGGCACGTAGGGGTCGCTGTAAGCAACCACCGCGCCTTTGCGGCGCAGCAGGGCGAGAATGTCCAGCGCCGGGGACTCCCGCACGTCGGCCACATCTGGCTTGTACGCCACGCCCAGCAAGAGAATGCGGCTTCCGTTGACGCTCTTCCGGTCCGTGTTCAGGACATCCGTCACTTGCTCGACGACGTAGTGGGGCATGTTCGAGTTTATCGTGGCCGCCAGCTCGATGAAGCGCGCCGTATAGTTCACGGTCCGTAGCTTCCATGAGAGGTACAGGGGGTCGATGGGTATGCAGTGTCCCCCCAGGCCGGGGCCCGGGTAGAAAGGAATGTACCCGAAGGGCTTGGTCTTGGCCGCCTCAATCACCTCCCAGATGTCAATCCCCAAGTGGTTGCAGATCATGGCCAATTCGTTCACGAGCCCGATGTTGATGGCCCGGAACGTGTTCTCCAAAAGCTTGACCATCTCCGCGGCCCGGGGACTGTGAACGGGAACCACTTCATCAACGGCGAATTGGTATAGCTTTACCGCACGTTCCGTGCAAGCCCGCGTCATGCCTCCGGCGATTTTCGGCGTATTCCGTATGGCGTAGCGCGTGTTTCCGGGGTCCACCCGCTCCGGCGAAAAAGCGAGATGAAAGTCCACGCCCGCCTTTAGTCCGCCCGCCTCCAGGCGCGGGAGCACAATCTCCTCTGTTGTCCCGGGGTACGTCGTGCTCTCTAGCACGACCAGCATGCCCCGGCGCAAGTGCTTGGCCACCTCCTCCACCGCCGCCACAATATGGGAAATGTCGGGGTCCAGGCTCTTCCGTAGCGGCGTCGGCACGCAAATGCAGATGTTCTCCGTACCCGCGAGAGCGTTGAAGTCCGTAGTGGCCGACAGGAGTCCATCCGCGACGGCGGCGCCCAAGGCGTCCGCGTCCACGTCCAGCAAGTAGGAGTGGCCCGCGTTTACGGCCGTCACCTTCCTCTCGTCCACATCAATACCGAGCACTTGCGCGCCGCCCCGGGCGAACTCCAGGGCTAGCGGCAAGCCGACGTATCCCAGCCCCACAACGGCGACCCGTATCGTTCCATCCTCCCTTACTTGCTCCGCGCCAGCAGAACTCACCCTCGATGTGGCGGCACCCATGTTTCTCCCGGCTGCGCCCCGGGGCACGGGACAAACCACCGGTTCTTAAGGGGACCCGCCGAACTTCCAGAGCACTCACTTTACCACATCGAGCTAACCCCTTGCCTGGGCGGCCTCACGACGACAGCCAACGCTGGCCAAGCCAACGGCGTCATTCCGTGTTATGGAATGCCGGGCGGCCGCCAGACGGCAAAGGCCAGTCAAGCACCCCACCGTTTCCGCCGAAAACCCGGCACTCCGACAGAGTGACGGGCGTCTCGCCTGGAAGGCGCCCCTCTTCCCTGCACACTCCCTTCCTTCGCAACCCCTTGTCAGAAAAGCACTTAGCCGGAGCATCAAAAGGCAAACGGGATTGGCGCCTTCTTTGCGAGAAGGGCGGTGAATCTGTTGCGGCATCCACCAACTAATAAGGCGCGAACCTCATGACGCATTCACGTTTTCACCCTATCCAATCACTGGCGTTTGCTGGCGCGGCCATAGCGCTCCTCCTGTTCGCCCCAGCGGCGGCCGCGCTGCAAGGCGCGGGCAACGCGGCCTTCGTCAACATCACGGGCAGTGACCTGACCGACTCCGACGGCGACGGCCTCCCCGATGTCGTGGAAGCCGTCCTCGGCACGGATCCAAACAACCCAGACACTAGCGGCGACGGCGTGTCCGACGGCTGGAAAGTTTGGCATGGCCTGGATCCCCTCAGCAGCGCGGACGTCCACCAGGACCTCGATGGCGACGGTCTGACCGCCCTCCAAGAATACCAACACGGAACGGATCCTCATCGGCGTGACACCGATGGCGACGGCTTCTGGGATGGCTTCGAAGTGGCGTGGGGCTCGGATCCCCTGGACCCCAACTCCTATCCCGTGGCGCAACACCCGGCGGATGTGAACCGTGACGGCCGGATCGACGCGGCGGACATTCAGTTGACGGTGAACGCGGCCCTCGGACGGCCAGTACCAGTCCCCGCCAACGTGACCGGCTCCAGCGGCGTCAGCGCCCTCGACATCCAGAAAGTCGTGAACGCGGCGCTCGGCTACTAATACTTTTTTTTGCAAACAGCGCGCTCCCTAATAGTCAAAACGCTTCAACGAAACGGACTTCACCGAGGAATACACGATGTCAAACATCAACGCAGATCGCCCGCAAGGGGTGGGCGCGGCCGGCGGCCGCGTCCGCTCCACCGTTGTGAAGGGCGCGGCCATAAAGACCACCATAATCCTTGCCGTCGCGTTCTTCGCGCTGACAGCGCCGCTTGGTGCTGCCGCGGCCGTGGAAGAGCCTTGGACTCCCCGCGCCGTGGCCGCCGACAACGCTGTCTCCGTCGTATACGACGACACGCCCCCTAGCCCGGGTCAGTTGAACGGCTTGCCCGAAATAACGAACAGCAATCCACTCAGCCTGCTGTTCAACGGCGAACAGGAAGTCATCGGCAGCGGCGTCCGGGAAGCCCGGCTTTGGATCCGTCACGGCGACGATGGCGTCTGGATGGATACGGGGCTGGCGCGGGACAGCGAGGAGGGGAACTTCGACTTCGCGGATTTTCCCGGAGACGGCGCGTTCTATTTCGCGGTTCAGACCGTGGACTGGGCGGGAAACAAGTCTCCGAACCCCTCCGGCACGAATTATCCCTCTCTCGTGTTCGACACCACGCCTCCGGTCATCACGCTTCGGGGCAACAGCTCTATGCAGATTCACCCTTCGGAGAGCTTCACGGATCCCGGCGCGACGGCCCGCGACGGCGTGGATGGCGACATCTCGCATCGAATCGAGGTCGACAACCCCGTTAACCCGGGTCAGCCGGGCCAATATGTCCTCCGGTACAACGTGGCCGACCGCGCCGGCAACGCCGCGCAGGAAGTGACGCGGACCGTGACCGTAAGCGAGCTGTTCACGTTGACGTTGGTACAGCCGCGGCATGGTTTCATAAGCGCGCAGCCAGGGCCCGGCGCCAACGGCCGGTATCAAGCGGGAACGAACGTAACGCTTACCTATACGCCCTCCAGCAATTCGAACCATACGGTAATCGGCTGGGACGGGGCCGATCCCGCGGGCGGAAACATGCGCCAAGCGGCCGTTACCATGGACAGCAACAAGCGGGTGAGCGTGGTGCTTGCCCAGGACGGTGACGAAGTCGGCAATGTGGAGGTCACGGTGTCTCCACAGCGGGCGTCTTGGGTGGTCACCGACGCGGCCGGCCGGCGCCACGAAGGCTCGGGGAACAGGACGCTCACGGGCCTTCCTCCCGGCGAAACCCGCATCGCGTACAACCGCCTGGAGGACTACCCCACTCCCGGCTCGCAATCCGGGACTTTGGAAGCTGGAAAAGTCTTGCGCTTCACGGGCGACTATGATGGCGCGCCCAACTACCGCGTGTCCATTCCTGCCAGCCTGACCGCCGGGCCCGGGAGCACCGTGGAGGTTCCTGTGAATTTGAACAACGGCTCCGGCGTCGCCAGTTACGCCGCGCAAGTCGGTTACGATGCGGACTACTTGACCTTTGCGTCCGCGTCCCCTGGCGCCTTCGCGGCGAATTGGGACCACGCGAGTTCGGCGGACGGCAATGGCGAAGTGAGCCTGTCAGGCTCGGGCCCGGAGCGTTCCGGCGGCGGCGCGTTGGCCGTGCTTGTCTTCACCGTATCCAGCGACGTGGACGAAGACGTCACGATCCCTCTGCGCCTTTCCGGCGTCTCTCTGAACGGCGGCGATATCGCGCCCGAGACCCGCGACGGCGAGCTTCGCATCAACGCGGACCAATTCGTGTGGGGCGACGTAGACGGCGATGGCGAGGTGACCCCGGCCGACGCAACCTATCTCCTCCGCTATCGCACCGGCCGAATCACCCAGTTGCCCATTACGGAAGAGCATGGCGATTCCAACTACATTGGCGGCGCCAACCTGAGCGGAACGGAGCCGCCCGTGCTGGGCGAGTACGACGCCGCCCTCATCCTCAAGAAGCTCGCCGGGGTTATCGATCGGTTCCCCGCTGACACGAACGGAGACGGTATGGGCCCCGATGACGGCAAGAGTAGCGCGACCCTTGCGGAGCGGCTCGTCGCCGAACTGGACAAGAGCTCGCCCCGGCGCGCCGCCATCGACGACCGCATAACGCTCTCGCCGGGCGCCGAGGTCGTGGCGACCCTGCGCCTTGACAACGGCGCGCAGGTGGCCGGGTACTACGCGGACCTCAGCTATGACGCGAGTCTACTTGAGGTTGTGGACGTGGACAAAGGCAGCTTGACCGAAGAATGGTTGCAGCCGGTAGTGAACAATGAAAACGGACGTCTGCGGCTTGCCTCGGCGGGCGTCCAACCACAGAATGGCCAAGGCGGCTTGGCGGTCGTGACCCTGAGAGTCCGAGGCGGCGCGCCCGAGGGCGGAACCACGGGAATCGTCATCGAGGAACTCACCTTGAACAACGGCCAGATTCCCGTGGAAACGGGCGGCGATATGAGCGAGCCCATTCTCCGGCAGATTCAACCTCGGCAGGGCCACCAATCGGGCGGCGGAGCGGTTACCATCCGCGGCGCCAACCTTGGACAGGCGGACGCCGTCTACTTCGGCGGAACCCCGGCGGAATGGTTCCAAGCCAACAGCAGGGGCAACGAAATCACCGCCATCGCCCCGGCCGGGTCTGGCATTGTCAGTGTGTCGGTGGTCAACGCCGGCGGCGAAGCCGTCCTGGAGAACGCCTACACCTACACGCGGCCCCAAGTCGATATCATTCTGGATCCTCATGACGATATCGAACTGGCCGAGGCCCTCGAAGTGCCCGTATACATGGCCCTGTCGGAGGTGAACCGGATCAGCTCGGTGACCTTCCACCTTCACTACGACCCCGCGGCGTTCGCCGCCGTTCAAACAGAAAAGACGGGAACTGTTGTGAGTCTGGGAGAAGATGCGGGCAACGCCTCCATCGCCTTCGAGACTGTGCAGCCTGGCGTGCTCGCGGTCACTGTCGAAGGCTCGAACCAAGGCCTTCGCGCGGGTCATCTGGCGACCGGCCGCTTCCAG